>DATFHJ010000231.1:0-8592 GCA_035248585.1 Thermoanaerobaculia bacterium | reverse complement strand
CGTGGGCAGGTTCGGCAGCACCTCCCAGGTATTGGCCGCCGGGTCGTAGACGGCGAAGTCGGATCCGCGCGGCAATCGTCCACCGGCGACGTAGATCTTGCCGTTATGCACAACGGCAACGCCGGAGCTGCGCGCCGTGGGCATCGGCGCCTTCGTCACCCATACGCCGACCGCGGGATCCAGCTCGTAGACAGTGTTCACGTAGCTGTTCGTGCCCGGGGGGTCATCGGCGTTCAACTGGCCGCCGATGAGGTAGATCTTCCCGTTGACGCTGGCTGGCATCCCGTGGTTGTTAGGCAGCGGAAGCTGTGGACCGTAGGCCCACGTGTCGGTGGCGATGTCGTAGACTTGGACCGTACGGACCGTCACTCGATTCTGCGGATACCCGCCCATGAGGTAGAGCTTGCCGTTCGATTCCGCGACCGCCAACTCGGAGAGTGGTTCGAGCACGGGGGCCCGCATCCCCCATTCGCCGGGGGCCGGCTGCTGCGAGGTCGCCGCCGAGGCGAGGCCAAGCAGTGCGAGACACAGAGCGATGCGGACGAGAAGCTTCGCAGCACGAGACGTACTAGAACCCAGATCAACGACGCGCCGACGATGAGCAGCAACGGCGCTGGTGGCGATCGGGACAGCAGCAAGCATGTTGGTCAAACTAGCCATTGTGAGCATCGACCGAAAGTTTACTCGCCGGTCTCGCGTATGCGTCCTCGATCCCGAGCAGCCGTTGCCGTTTCGCCACGGACTCACATGGGTTCTACTTCGCCGTCCGGCATTTCCATTGGCCGCCGCGATTGTGCAGATCGGTGAAGAGCGACGTCGATCGCTGCGGCGTGCTCCGGCAGCCGAACAGCAGCATCGTGAGCAGAAATACTCTACTGACGGAGTGCGCGCTCAATGCGGCGAAATTCCTTTCCTTTGGCGTCGACGCCCGTGATTGCAATACGAAACGGTACCGTGGGCACGGTACACGGGCCGGGACGCTGCCGCGAAATCACCGTGCCGTCTTTCGCGACGAATTCGAGCTGCAGCCGATCCGCATTGCCGGAAATCTCCACCGAGCACGTACCGTCTTTCTTCACGATCGCCTTGTCGAAGCCCACGCTCTGTTCTCCCGGTTGCACGTGTGCGGTGACACAGAACGTTCCGGCGCCGTGCAACTCGAGGCGCCAGACGCCCGGCGGCGGCTTCTCGATGACAGCAATGAGCATGTGCTGGAACGACTGCACGGCCGTGCCCTGATCGTGCTCGCGTACGATCGTGCCGTCCGGCCGTAATAGCACCGCGAGATCCTTGCGCTGCACACCGGCGAAGACCTGCAGCGATGGGACGCCGGTTTCCACCGGAATCTCGAATACGCGTTTCGTATCGACCGTCCCGTACGACAACAGCACCTCGTCGTACTCGATCGGAATCTGCAGGTTGGACGTCGCGAATTCTCCCGCCGCCCAGAAATAGAAATCGCCGCCGGTGGCCGCGGCGATGCCGTACAAATCGCGATCGATCTGCAGCAGGCCGCTCTTGTTCTTCGCCGGCGGGCGCGGCGTCTGGTCATCGCCCAGGAGGAGCAGGAGAAACAGGAAAATCATCATTCCACCCACCTGTCGTCATAAGGCCAGCGATCGTTGTGCGGCTTGGTGCATGTTACGAAGCAACGATGGCGCAATAACTCCAATCGCTCGTCCGCATTGAGGTCGTCGCGATTGTCCTCGCCGTCGTCGCCGTCGACGTTGTAATGAAACGCGCCGTCCAATAGATAGTCGCGGCGGAAGGCGGTGCGCCATTGAGAATTGCTTCCCCACCCGTGCGACAGATCCGCGGCCGGCCGATTGCGGCGGACGAACGCCCAATAGAGTGTCGAATGCTCGGCGATCTCTTTCGTCATGGCCTCGGCGCCGGCCATGACGTCGCAGCCCGCGCGGGTAATGAGCAGGGGACCGAGCATGTACGCCGGCCAATGTTCCTTCACAATTTCGACAGGTCCGGGCCGCGGCTCGACGGAGACGATTTCGTGGAAGAACGGATGAAACGCACGCGGCGCAACCGGTTGCATGCCGAAGAAGGACATGAAATCGGCCGCGTCGCTGCTGCCGGCGCCGTGATATCGCAGCAATTCGACGATGCGCGAGAGCGCATACAGGCGCCAGAGATCTTCGATCGAGGCCGCGGGCACCGGCGAGCCGCGGCGTGCGGCGAACGCGTCCAGCCATCGCCGCTCGCCGTCCTGGCCGCGCAGCCAGGGCCGCACGACGTCGCCATAGAGCTGGTCCCCGTCGTGCTCCATCATCGCGTCATACAGCGCGCGATACGGCTCCTGATCGACGTGCATCGCCTCGTCATTGTAGGGGTTTGCCCCACTTCATGGCCGCGGCCATTGCCCGCGGCACGCGCGCCGCTTACGATGCGCGCCGTGAGATTCGACGCGCTGTTGCGCAATGAATTCGAGCGCCGCCGGCGCAGCAACCCGCGCTATTCGCTTCGCTCGTTCGCGCGCACCCTCGGCATCGATCACTCCACGCTCTCGCAGCTCCTGCGCGGCAAGCGCCGGGTGACGCCGGCCGTCGTTCGCGCGCTCGGCGCTCGCCTGTCGCTCGCGCCCGCGCATCTCGACGAGCTCTGCGCGCGCGAAACCGACGCGCTCGTCCTCGGCGCGCTGGCGCGCGGCGACTTCCGTCCGAACGCGCGCTGGCTGGCGATCCGGCTCGGCATTTCGATCGACGACATCAATATCTCGCTGCAGCGCCTGCTCCGTACCGGCGCGATGGTGATGACTGCACGCGAATCATGGGAGGTGGCTCGTGGGTGATCCAGTCGTGCAGTTTCAAATCGTGGCGAAGGATCCGGATGCGCTGGCGCGCTTCTACGCGGCGATGTTCGGATGGCGCGTCCGCACGGACAACGCCCTCGGCTACCGGGAGCTCTCGACCGGCAGCGACCGCGGCATCAGCGGCGGCATCTGGCCCTCGCCGCCCGAGGGACACAACCTCATGCAGCTGTTCATCGAAGTGGCGGACATCGACGCATCCATTGAGAAGGCGCTTGCCCATGGCGGCAAAGTGATCGTGCCGAAGTCGGTGCTGCCCGACGGCGATGCGCTGGCGATCGTGCTCGATCCGGCCGGGCTGTCGTTCGGCCTCTACACCCCGGCGTAAACCCGTGGAGCGGCGGGCTTCAGCCCGCCGAACGGCCCAGCACGGCGGGCGGAAGCCCGCCGCTCCACGGTTCAAGAGGAATCCGCCTCCCGCGCTCAGCGGTTGTAGGTGCGTCCGCAAAATAACGCCGCGCCGGGCCGAACTTTGCCGGAGTTGGCGCGTCCAAACCGAGACAGTAGCGAGAAATGCCAGAATTCATCCTGAAAGTCGGAACTCCCGAGGGGGAAATCACCGAGCGGCACGTCCGTGCCGAGTCGTTGCGCGCGGCCCAGGCCGAGATGCAGCGCATGGGCATGCACGTCTTCGATTCGAAGCGCGGCAGCGTGTCCGCACGCGACCTCATCCCCCGCTTCGGCAAGGCCATCTCCACCGACCAGTTCCTCCTCTTCAACCAGGAACTGCTTGCGCTGGTGCGGGCCGGTCTGCCCATCGTGCAGTCGTTCGACATCATGCTCGAGCGGCAGAAGAACGTGCGCTTCCGCGAGATCCTCAGCGAGATCCGGGAGAAGATCACCTCCGGCGTTGCGCTCTCCGATGCCTTCGCCGCGTACGGCAACCTCTTCCCGCCGATCTACTCCACGTCGCTCCGCGCCGGCGAGCGCTCGGGCGATCTCGAAGGCGTGCTCAAACGCTTCCTCCGCTATCAGAAGATGATCTCCAGCCTGCGCCGCAAAGTCATCGGCGCGCTGATCTATCCGGTCATCCTCGTCCTGCTCTCCTCCGGGATGATCTTCGTGATGATGACCTACGTCATCCCGAAGTTCGCGGAGTTCTTCGAGGGCTTCGGCGCGGAGCTGCCGTGGTTCACGGCGCTGATGATCAAAGTCGCGCAGGTGCTGCGCGAGAACGTCGTCGTGACCGTACTGACGACGATCGTCGGGATCTTCCTGCTCAACCGCTGGGTCAAAACCTCAGGGCGCCTGGTGTGGGATCGTCTCAAGCTGCGCATTCCGCTCGTCGGCGGCGTGCTGCACCGCTTCGCGATCATGCAGTTCACGCAGTCCCTCGGCACGCTGCTCGCGGGCGGCACGCCGATGGTTCCGGCCATCGAGATCGCCTCGCAGTCGGTCACGAATCAGCTCGTCGCCACCAAAATCGCCGGCATCGTGCAGAGCGTGCGCGAGGGTGAGCCACTGTGGCGCTCGCTGGACAACACCCGGGTCATCAGCGACCTCGCCATCGAGATGATCAAGGTCGGCGAATCGACCGGCGCGCTGACGGAAATGCTCGCCAACGTGAGCGAGTTCTACGATGAGGAAATCGAAGCACGGCTCTCCCGGATGGTGGCCGCCATTGAACCGATCATTCTCGTGTTCATGGGCATCGTCATCGCCGTGCTGTTGTACGCGTTCTACCTTCCGCTGTTCCGTCTCTCATCGGTCGGCCAGGGGTAGACGTCTTTATGAGAGGGCAGATGGCAGAGGGCAGAGGGCAGAAGAAACCGAGGCACGTTGTTGGTTCCTCTGCCCTCTGCGTTCTGCCCTCTGCCATCTGAGAAACAAGTATGGTCGCCGATCCGAATCGCACTCTCTATAAGAACGCCGATCCCACGGGCGAGGCGTCGCGCGCCCGCCGTGTGGCGGAGCAGTATGGCTTTCCGTTCGTCGACCTGGAGCACTTCCAGCTCGACCACCAGCTGTTCCGGGACATCCCGCTCGACCTGATGATCCGCTACCAGTTCATCCCGGAGCATCGGGAGAACGGGCACATCGTGATCGTGGTCGGCGATCCGACGGACGTGCTGAAGCTCGACGAGCTGGAACTGCTCCTCGGCGCGCCGCTGCGCGTCAAGGTGGCGTCGCCGGCGGCGATCCGCGACAAGCTGCAGCGCTCGGAGTCGACGCAGCGCGTCCTCGACGAAGCGACCGAAGGCTTCCGGATGCAGCTCATCGCCGAGGATGAAGAAGGCGAAGAGACCGTCACGATCGACTCGATCACGCAGCAGGAAACGTCGCCGATCATCAAGCTCGTCGACTCGATCGTGTTCAACGCCATCCAGCGCCGGGCCTCGGACATTCACATCGAGACCCGCGACAACGAGGTCGTGGTCAAGTACCGCATCGACGGCGTGCTCTACGAAGCGCTCGATCCGATCGACAAGCGCCATCACACCACGATCATCTCCCGCATCAAGATCATGTCGGAGCTCGACATCGCCGAAAAGCGCGTCCCGCAGGACGGCCGCTTCAAGCTCCGCATCACCGGCCGCACCATCGACTTCCGCGTCTCCATCGTCCCCACCGCCCACGGCGAGGACTCGGTCATCCGTATTCTCGACAAGGAGTCGATGTCGAAGGAGTTCAAGAACCTTCGCCTCGACATCCTCGGCTTCGACCAGGGGATGCTGACGCGGTTCCGCAAGTTCATCAAAGAGCCGTACGGCATGGTGCTCGTCACCGGCCCCACCGGCTCCGGCAAGACGACCACGCTCTACGCGGCGCTCTCCGAGATCCAGTCGTCGGAAGACAAGATCATCACCATCGAAGATCCGGTCGAGTATCAGCTGCGCGGCATCACCCAGATTCCGGTCAACGAGAAGAAGGGCCTGACGTTCGCGCGCGGACTGCGCTCGATCCTCCGCCACGACCCCGACAAGATCATGGTCGGCGAGATCCGCGACGAAGAGACGGCGCAGATCGCCGTGCAGTCGGCGCTCACCGGCCACCTCGTGTTCACCACCGTGCACGCGAACAACGTCGTCGACGTTCTCGGGCGCTTCCTGAACATGAAGGTCGACCTGTACAACTTCGTGTCGGCCCTCAACTGCGTGCTCGCGCAGCGCCTCGTGCGCCGCATCTGCGATCACTGCAAGCGCGAGGTGTCGTATCCCGACGCGTTCCTCGTCGAGTCGGGTCTCGATCCGGCCGACTACCAGGGCCGCACGTTCTACGAGGGCGGCGGCTGCCTCGAATGCAACGGCACGGGCTTCCACGGCCGCTCCGCGATTTCGGAACTTCTCGATCTTTCCGATCGTATTCGAACCATGATTCTCGACCGCCGACCCGCCTCGGAGATCAAGAAGGCCGCGAAAGAGGAAGGGATGACGTTCCTTCGCGAGAGCGCGCTGCTGAAAGTAATGGAGGGACAGACGACGCTTCGTGAGATCAACAAGGTCACGTTCGTCGAGTAAATCATGGCTCGCTCTTTCCCTCCAGACGTCATCGTCCTCGATACGGACGGACTGCTCCACGCGCGGCTCGCGCCCGGCAAGAAGGGTCCGCGGATCGTGAACGCGAAGGCGTATCGCCTCGCGGAGAACACGTTCACGCCGGCGATGGTCACGCCGACGCTGGCGAACGAAAGCTCGCTGGCCGAGGCGCTGCGACGACTGAAGAATGAAACGGGCAAGTGGGAGCGCGTGTCGCTGCTGCTGCCCGACTCGTGGTTCCGCATCAACATCATGGATCTGCCGTCGCTGCCGAAGACGCTCAACGGCGAGGCGATGGAGATGGTGCGCTGGAGTCTGAAGCGCACGCTGCCGATTCCGCCGGAGCAGCTGCGCGTGTCGTACAGCGTGCTGTCGCGCACCGGCCAGGCCGCGAAAGTGCTCGCGCTCAGCGCGCTCGACTCCACCCTCGGCGCGATCGAGCGCGTCTTCCGCGCGGCCGGCTTCGACATCATCCTCATCGAGCCGGTAGGCCTCAACATCTGGAACGCGATCACGGTTCGCGAAGGCGACACCACCGCCGACCGCCTGTTCGTCTACGTGCGCGATGAAGACTTCACCACCGCCGTCTTCCGCGGCGGCCAGCCGCTGTTCATCCGCTCGCGCAATCTCAACGGAGACCGCACGCTCGAGCAGGAGCTGCGCCTGTCGGCCAGCTATCTGCGCGACTCGCTGAACGCGGAAGGATTCGCGGACTGCTACGTCGCCGGCGCGCACGCCGACGCGAACGTCGCGGCGGCGCTGGCCTCCGAGTTCAACTCGCCGGTGCGCACCGTCTCGGTCCGCGACTTCGTCGACGAGGTTCCAGCCGATCTGACCGGCCGCGACGCCGAGCTCACCGCCTGCACAGGAGTATTCACCGGGTGAAACCGATCCATCTCAATCTCGCCGCGCGTCCCTATCGGGACTACCGCCCGGTCTACGCCGTGGTCGTCCTGATGTCGCTCGTCACGGCGTTCCTGATGCTCAACAACGTCGAGACCTGGTACCGCTACAAGCACGACACGCGCTCGACGTCGGGCAAGATCGACACGATCGACGCGAAGATCCGCGACGAGCGGCAGAAGCAGGAGATCGCCCAGCGGCGCCTGCGCAATCTCGATCTGGCCACGCTCGACGCCCAGACGCGCTTCATCAACGCCAAGCTCTCCGAGCGCGCGTTCTCGTGGAGCACGCTGCTCGACGAGCTCGAGTCGATCCTGCCGCAGGACGTGCGGCTCATGACCGTCGGCCCGACCTTCAATCCCGACGGCACGATCCAGCTGGCGCTCGATCTCGAAGCCAAGAGCTCGACCGGCATGATCACGACCATCAACCGGATGAATGCCGATCCGCAGTTCGGCAACCCCTTCCCCGATCAGGAAACGATGGTCGAAGGGGGGTTGTACCGCTTCAACCTGCGCGTGCAATATCTCCCGCCCGCGGCCAAGCCGGCGATCGTGAGGACGGGCAAATGATCTGGCGCGAACGACGGGCGTTGCTCCTCATTCTCGGCCTGCTGCTCGCCGCGAATACGATCTATTTCTTCACCTATCGCGTGCGCTATCAGGCGCGGCTCGAAGACCGCGAGGCGGATCTGACGCAGAAGGAAGCGGAGCTCGAGCAGGCCCGCCAGGCGCGGCTCACCGCGGAGCGGACATATCAGAGCTACAAGCAGATCGAGCACGACGTGCAGCAGGTGTTCGACGAGCACTGGTCGACGCAGACGGACCGCTTCACGAAGCTCGTCGGCGAAGTGAAGCGGCTGACGGAAGCGAGCAACATGATCCCGGCGACGGTCGGCTTCAACTCCGCGACCGTGGCCGATACCGATGCCGCGAAACGCAACAGGAAGGCCGTCATCGGCGCGCATGAAGTGTCGATCTCGTTCGGCGTCGGAGGGACGTACGAACAGGTACGCCGCCTCATCAATCTCCTCGAGCTCTCCCGCCAGTTCGTGATCATCGACAAGATCTCGCTCGGGCAGCGCGAGGGACAGACCTTGCTTTTGGACCTGCGATTGAAGACTCTCTTCCGCGACGAAAAAACGGGCGCGGGCAATCGGTTGTGATGGACTGGATGAACTGGAAGACCTGGACACTCTTCGCCCTGCTGATCATCGCCGGGTTTGCGATCTATACGTTCGCCGCGCCGGAGGTGCGTCACACGGAAACCGCGATCTCGCCGGCCCCCGCGCCGCGAGCCTCGCGCGAAGCGAGCACTCCGGGAGTCGAGCCGGTGCATCTCGACCTGCTCGATGCGGACAGCGGCAGCTACAAGAGCGACCGCAACATCTTC
>DATFHJ010000230.1:0-11199 GCA_035248585.1 Thermoanaerobaculia bacterium | reverse complement strand
GTCCTCGCGCGCCTCGGGTGGGGGTGAAGGCGCGCCGGAGGCGCGCACCACACGGCGAAGCTCCTGTTCGAGCTGCCCTACCCGTTGCCGTGCCGTGATCGCGAGGATGAGCGCGATCACGGCAACGGCAAAGGCGATGTAGGTCAAAGTTAGGTCTCGCGGTGCGCCAACATCTTCTCACGTCCGGTGAGGTAGAGCATGAGGATGAGGATGGCGAACGGAATCAGCGAGATCGCGTCGGCCCAGGCACCGTCGAACGCGGGATTGCGCTCGGAGAACTTCGCGATCGAGCTGTTCAGTCCCGACATGAACGGCACGCCGGCGAGGAACGCGATGATGATGCCGGCGATCGCGCCGCCGGCGATGTAGCCGGACGCCATCAGCACGCCCGGGCTCTTGTCGCCTTCGGCCACGAGCTGCTCTTCCGTCAGGTTCTTGCCCGCGTGCTTCTTCGCGATCCAGCGGTCCACCGCCCAGCGCACCATTCCGCCGACGAGGATCGGCGAGGACGAGGAGAGCGGGAGGTACACGCCGACGGCGAAGGCGAGCGACGGAATGCCGGAGAGCTCGAGCACCACCGCGATCATCACGCCGAGGAGCACGAGACCCCAAGGCAGCTGTCCGCCGAGAATGCCTTTGATGATGTACGACATCAGCGTGGCCTTCGGCGCGTCGAACTTCGGGATGTCCTGGCCGTTCGGCAGCTTGCGGATCGTGCCGTTGATGCCGGGATCGACGTAGTAGACCGGCTTGCCGCTGTCGTCGACGAGATACTTCTCCGAGTTGCCGCCGCTCGGATCGTTGCGGAACCAGACGTTGTATTCCTTCGTGTCGGTGCCGCCGCTGAGCAGCGCGCCCTTCACGTGATCGCGGCCGTGGTAGTCGTTCGGATTCGCGGTCTCTCCCGGCTGCACGTTGCCGTACGAAACGCCCGCCGGCGCGTTGCCGACCGGGACGTACACGGAGCCGGCGTCGTTCAGCTTGAGGAGAATCGGCCCGAGCATCAGCGCCGAGGCCAGCGCGCCGACGAGGATCGCGATCTGCTGCGACTTCGGCGTCGCGCCGACGAGGAAGCCGGTCTTCAGATCCTGCGACGTCGTGCCGCCGTTGGACGAGGCGATGCAGACGATCGCGCCGATCGAGAGCGCTGTCACGAAGTAGTTGCTGCCGGTCCAGCGGAGGACGACGAAACAGAGGCAGGTCAGGAGCAGCGTCGCCACGGTCATGCCGGAGATCGGGTTCGACGACGAGCCGATCTCGCCCGTGAGGCGCGACGAGACCGTGACGAAGAGGAAGCCGAAGATGATGATCAGGACCGCCGCGGCGATGCGCGCCGCGATGCCGGTGCCGCCGACGTAGAGCGGGTTCGAGAAGGCGATGACGAGGATCAGCGCGATGATGCCGATCAGCACGACCTTCATCGAGAGATCGCGGTCGGTGCGCGGCGTGGCCGCGGTGTCGGCCGCGTTCTTCGTGCTCGACAGATCGCGCAGGCCGCCACGGATGCCGTGCCAGATGATCGGCAGCGAGCGGAAGACGCTGATGATGCCGCCCGCGGCGACTGCGCCGGCGCCGATGTAGAGCACGTACGCGTTGCGGATCGCGCCCGGGCTCATGTCCTTGATCAGCGCGCTCGCTTCCGGCGCCAGCGGCGCGGCCAGCGAGGCGCCGAAGAACTTGATCATCGGGATGAGCACGAGGTAGGCGAGCACGCCGCCCGCGCACATGATCGCCGCGATACGCGGTCCGATGATGTAGCCGACGCCGAGGAGCTCGGGCGAGACTTCGACGGAAACCGACGCCGCGGTGAACGGTGCGCCGAAGACCTTCTCCGGCACGTCTTTCCAGCCGCGGAAGGCGATGTTGATGGTCTTGTAAATGAGGCCGATGCCGAAGCCGGTGAAGATCGTCTTCGCGCTCGTGCCCGCGCCGCCGAGCGCTTCCTGCTCGCGCTTCGCTTCGTCCGACGCGGCCGCCATCGACTCCGGACTGGCGCCCGCTTTCAGCACTTCCGCGCAGGCCGTGCCTTCGGGGTACTTCAAGACGCCGTGCTGCGCGACGATGAGTGCGCGCCGCAGCGGGATCATCATCAGGATGCCGATCAATCCGCCGAGGATCGCCACCAGCATCACGCGTGTGATCTCGAGGTCGAAGCCGAGGATCAGGATCGCCGGCATCGTCACGCCGACGCCGAAGGCGATCGACTCGCCCGCGGAGCCCGCGGTCTGCACGATGTTGTTCTCGAGGATCGTCGCGTTGCGCGCGCCCATCTTCGAGAGGATGCGGAACAGCGTGATCGAGATGACGGCGACGGGAATCGACGCGCTGACGGTGAGGCCGACTTTCAGCACGAGGTAGAGCGACGACGCGCCGAAGATCATGCCGAGGATCGTGCCCACGATGACCGCGCGCGCGGTCAGCTCGGGCAGCACCGTCTGCGGCGCGATGTACGGGGTAAAGCTCGCGGGACCTTCAGGTTTCCAGCCCACTTCATCCGGCATACCCTGCGGAACAGAGCTCATTGGATCTCTCCTTCACGAACTAGGAACGCGCATCGTAATACCGGACTTTCCGGCCAAATGCAACGTAACTCGGATGTTATCGCCGCGCCGCACCGCTCGGGCCGCGACCGCGACCGCTCGTGACCGAATTGTCGCGACCTCGGCGAGCGGAGCGGGTGTACGTTGATTTCCATGTGGCCGGTGCTGCTGGTGGTGCTGCTCGCCGCGGAGCCTGCGCAATACACGTTTTTCCCGATGTCCGGCATTCCGGGGAAAGACGCGTTCCTGTTTCACGCCGTCGATCTCGATCCGGCCGCCGGCGTCTTCCGCGACTTCGAGTGCACCACCTATTCGTACGACGGCCACCAGGGCATCGACATGAGGCTGACCTCGTTCCGGCAGCAGGACATCGGAGTGCCGATCTACGCCGTGCTCGACGGCACGGTCGTCGAAGCGCACGACGGCGAGCCGGATCGCGTTCTGGAACCGGACAACTTCAGCCGCGGGAACTGGGTCATGCTGGACCACGGCGGGACGCATTACACGCTCTATTTCCACATGCGCACCGGCAGCGTGGCCGTGGCTGTAGGACAACGCGTGAGCGCGGGAACGCAGCTCGGCCTGGTGGCCAGCAGCGGACGCTCGAACTGGCCGCATCTCCATTTCCAGTCCGAATACGGCGGCAGGTTCTATGAACCGAACGCCGGTCCCTGCCGCGAAGGACCGTCGTACTGGGGCGTGCACGTGCCGATCGAGCGCGCGTTCTACGCCGCGGAATTCGGTTTCTCTCCGCTGCCCTACGAGGACTCGGCAACCTACGAGGGCGTGGCCGAAGACACGGAGCCTCGTACCGGAACGTACGCGCATGGCAGCGCCGTGCACTTCCGCATCGCCCTGCACAACGTGCCGGTGCAGACGTCGTATGAAATGCGGCTGCGCCGCCCGGACGGCACCATTGCCAACACGCGCAGCAATTCCTACAACAACACCACGCTGCTGCGGAGTCTCCACACGTGGGGGTCCTTCAATCTCGAGCCGAACGTCCTCGGCACGTGGAGCGTGGAGGTCGCGTTCAACGGCGCGACGATGATCACGGCGCCGTTCCTCGTCGTGGCCACGTCCACGGAGATCCACAACCGTGCGCCGAATGCCGTCACCGTCTCCATCAAGCCTGGGACGGTCCCGCGTTGCGAAGTCGACACCTCGCTCGTGCACGAAGACCCCGACTACGACGTCATGCGCTATCGCTATCAGTGGACGGTCGGCAACCGCATCGTGCGCGAAGTGACGAGCGCGGGCCTCATGGACGCGCTGCCGAGCGACGCGGCGCGGCTGGGTGACCGCATCGCATGCACGGTCACGCCGAACGACGGCGTGCTCGATGGGCCGGTGGCGAGCGCGGAGCTGGTCGTCAGCTCGCCCGAGCGACGGCGTTCCGCGCGGCACTGAGATAGCGGCCGGTGATCGAGCGCGGGTTCGCGGCGATCTCCTCCGGCGTTCCGGCGGCCACGAGCTCGCCGCCCTGATCGCCGCCTTCGGGACCGAGGTCGATGATCCAGTCGGATTCTTCGATCAGCTGCGTGTTGTGCTCGATGACGAGCACGGAGTTGCCGCGGTCGATGAGATCGCGGAACGTCTTGATCAGCACCTCGACGTCGCTGTGATGCAGGCCGGTCGTCGGCTCGTCGAAGAGGAAGAGGCGCGGCTTCTCGCTCTGCGAGGCCTCGCAGAGGAACGACGCCAGCTTGAGACGCTGCGCTTCTCCGCCGGAGAGCGAGTCGGTGGACTGGCCGAGCCGCAGGTAGCCGAGGCCGACCGAGCGGAGCGCGTCGAGCTTCTTGAGGAGACCGCGCTTCATGACGAAGAACTTGGCCGCCTCTTCGACGGTCATCTGCAGGATGTCGTTCACGTTCTTGCCCTTGAACGTGACCTTCATGACCGTCTCGCCGAAGCGGCGCCCGTCGCATTTGTCGCAGACCACTTCGACGTCGGCGAGGAACTGCATGTCGATCGTCACCGTGCCGGCGCCTTCGCACGTCTCGCAGCGCCCGCCGGTGGTGTTGAACGAGAACATGCCGGCCGTGACGCCGTTCAGTTTCGCGGCCGTCGTCTCCGCGAGCAGCTTGCGGATCTCGTCCCACGCTTTGATGTAGGTGGCCGGATTCGAGCGCGACGAACGGCCGATCGGCGACTGATCGACGAATTCCATGTCGTAGATCAGCTTCGTGCCATCGAGCTCCGACTTGCCGACTTCGAGTCCCGACTTGCCGCGGTCGCGCTGGTAGCGGTTGTACAGACAGTTGCGGATGAGCGTCGACTTGCCGGAGCCGGAGACGCCCGTGACGGCGACGAGCTTGCCGAGGGGGATGTCGACGCTGACGCCCTTCAGGTTGTGCTCGCGCGCGTTGGTGATTTTGATGACGCCCATCTGATCTGATTCAGTGGAGCGGCGGGCTTCAGCCCGCCGGTTTTCGTTCGGCGGGCTGAAGCCCGCCGCTCCAGTGTGAACGACCTCCCCCCCGAACTCCCCCGCGCCCGGTCCCAGCTCCACGTGGTAATCCGCCCCCGCGATGATCGTCGGATCATGCTCCACCACGATCACCGTGTTCCCGGCGTTTTTCAGCCGCCGCAGCACGGCGAGCAGGCGCTCGCTGTCGCGCGCGTGCAGGCCGACCGTCGGCTCGTCGATCACGTACATCGTCTCGGTCAGCGAGCTGCCTAACGCGGCCGCGAGGTTGATGCGCTGCGACTCGCCGCCGGAGAGCGTGCGCGTCTGGCGGTCGAGCGTGAGGTACGAGAGGCCGACTTCGTCGAGGTAGACGAGGCGGTTCACGATCTCGCGGCGCAGGTGTCCGGCCAATGCCTCCTCCTGCTTCGAGAGCGGGAGATACTCCCAGAAGCGGCGCGCGGTTTTCACATCCATCCCGAAAATCTCGCCGACGGTGAGCTCGCGGAACTTCACGTTGTTCACGACGGCCTTCAAGCGCGAGCCGCGGCACTGCGGGCACGGCTCGTAGCTGCGGTACTTGGCCAGCTTCACCCGCACGTGGATCTTGTACTTTTTCGTCTCCAGCCACTCGAAGAAGCCCTTGATTCCGTACCACTTCCCCTTGCCGTTGTAGAGCAGCTCCCACTCCGCTGGTGTCAAATCTTTGACAGGCACGTCGAGACGCAGCCGGTACTTCTTCGACGCCTTCTCCAGGTCTTCGTAGCAGTCCTCGTAGCCGGCCGAGTTCCACGGCGCGACCGGCAGCTCGTCGAGGCGCAGGTCGCGGTTCGGGATCACCTTCTCCATGTCGATGCCGATGATCCGCCCGTAGCCCTGGCAGTTCGTGCACGCGCCGAGGGGCGAGTTGAACGAGAACATGTGCGGCGTCGGCTCGAGGAACTCCGTCCCGCACTTGTTGCACGCAAAGTGCGACGTGAAGCGGTGAGAGATCCATGCGCCTTCGTGCTCTTCGAGCACGTTCACCGTGCCCTTCGAGAGCTCGAATGCCTGTTCGATCGCCTCCGTGATCTGCGCGCTCCGCTCTTCATCGATCCGCAGCCGGGTGATGACGAGCTCCAGCGACGTGAACGACTTCGTGTCGACGTCGTTGAGATCGCGCACTTCGCCGCCCAGCCAGATGCGATAGAAGCCGGCCTTGATGAGTTGCTCGGTGACGATGGCGCGATGCTGGGCTTCGAAGAAGATCGGCGCGAGGACGACCGCGCGCTTGTCCTTCAGAGACCCGAGAATCGTCGTCGTGATCGACTGCGGCGTTTCTTTACGCACGACGACGTGGCAGTCGGGACACCATGTCTCTCCGCAGTAGCTCATGAAGAGACGGATGTGGTCGGCGAGCTCGGTGGCGGTCGCGACGGTGGAGCGCGCGTTCTTCACCGAGTTCTTCTGTTCGATCGAGATGGCCGGCAGGATTCCGTCGATCTCGTCGACGTCCGGCCGGTCGATGCGCTCCAGGAACTGCCGCACATACGTCGACATGCTCTCGACGAACCGCCGCTGCCCCTCGGCGTACAACGTATTGAACGCCAGCGACGACTTGCCCGAGCCCGACGGCCCGGTGATCACCGTCAGCTGCCGCTGCGGGATGTCGACCGAGACGTTCTTCAGGTTGTGCGTCCGCGCGCCGCGGATGGAGATGGTCCGAGAGGGCATAACAAAGAGGAAACGCTTCAGCCCCGCTGCGTCATCCCGCGTCGATTCGGATCTATCGTTTCTTCATGCGGCTCGCGCTCGCGCTCGTTCTCCAGGCGGCCACGGCCTTCGTGGGCGTGAACGTCGTGCCGATGGACTCGCAACGCGTGCTCCTCGGCCAGACGGTGATCGTGAGCGCCGACCGCATCGAGGCGATCGGTTCCGTCGAAGAGGTGACGGTGCCGGAAGACGCGCAGATCGTCTACGGCCGCGGGCGCTGGCTGATGCCGGGCTTGATCGACATGCACGTGCACATCCGCGCCGTCGATCTGCCGCGCTACGTCGAGAACGGGATCACGACGGTGCGCGATCTGGCGGGACTCGACAGCGTCCTCGCGATCGTGCGGCAGCGTCCGTTCGGGCCGCGGGTCTACGTCGCGAGCAAACTGCTCGCGGGACCGAACGCGCAGAATCCGCCGTTCTCGCTTCTCGTCACCAACGCGGCGGAGGCGCAGTCGATCGTCGACGCTCAGCTCGCGCGCGGGTGCGACTCGATCAAGGTCTACGACGACATCACCCGCGCGGTCTACGACGCGCTCGTGAACGCGGCGCACGCGCGCGGCGTGAAGGTGGCGGGACACGTGACGCGCTTCGTCGACATCCGCCACGCGATGGTGATGCAGGATTCGATCGAGCATCTCGCCGGCTATCCGCTCGGCGACGCCGCGCTGAACGGCGAGCTCGCGATCGCGTCGCGCGAGGCGGGCGTGTGGAACTGTCCGACGATGGTGGTGTTCACGCAGTACGTGACGCGCAACATGGAGCCATCGGCGCGGCAGCGGCTGCTCGCGGACCGCCGCGCGCTTCTGACCGCGCTGCACGACGCGAACGCGCGCATTCTCGCCGGTACCGATTCCGGCTATCTCGTTCCCGCCGGCACCGCGCTGCATGACGAGTTCGACGAGCTCTTCGCCGCCGGCTTCTCGCGCTTCGAGCTCCTCTCCGCCGCCACCCGCTCCGCCGGCGAATATCTCGACGACTCAACCCTCGGCGTGATCGCTCCCGGCGCACGCGCCGATCTCGTGCTCGCGAATGCGAATCCGCTCGAGGATCACGCCACGCTGCGCACGCCCGCCGGCGTGATGCTGAACGGTCGCTGGCTCGCCTACGACCAGCGCCGCCGCTCCGCGCGGCACTAGGCCTTGGCTTTTGCGAGCGAACGCTCGGCGTCCGCGACGGCTTGCGCGGTTCGCTTCACTTCGTTCGAGGCGGCGCGCGCGGCTTCTTTTGCCTCGGCGTAGCGCGCGTCGATTTCCTGTTTCTGCTTTTCCACCGCCGCGGTGCGGGCGGTGGCTTTCGTCAGCGCGGCTTCGGCGCGCTCGGCTTCGCGTTGGGCTTCGTGCAGCGCTTTCTCCGCGGCTTGGATGCGGCGGCGGGACTCCGCAGGATCAGCCGCCGGGACGGCGGCGTTCCGGCGGAACAGCAGGACCTTTGCTTCTGCGGGGTTCTTTCCGGTCATCAGGGCGGCGAGGGTGTCGAAGCCGGGCGGCTCGAGGTCGGCGGTGAGACGGCCGGCCTTCGGAACGCCGTCGGTGTTTCCCCACGCGGCGAGCGCTTCGAGGGTGGCCGACACGCGACGCATGGCATCGGGCGACGGATCCCCGAGGATCGCGGAGGTTTTCGCGGTCAACGCGGCCATCGTCTGTTTCTTCGCGTCGAGGAGACCGCGCAGATCCGCGTTCTTCGCTTGTCCGGTCTGTGCCTTGCGCAGACGCTCGCCTGTTGCGAGCAACTCTTCGATCGCGTCGGGATCCTGCCAGTAGAGCTGGTTCACCGCCCACGCGGGCGCGGGCGGTTTGGCGAGCGCCTTCACGCGCTCGGCGTCGAGCGCCTTTCCTTCTTTCTTGAGCCGCGCCGCCAGCGCGTTGCGCGCGCCGGTGAAGTCGGCGAGGGAGAGCTGGAAGAGGGCGTCGATCTCCCCGTCAACGCTCGGTGTGCGCTTCGCCGCCATCGCTAAATCCGGATGCCGTGGCGCTGGTAGAAGTTGTAGTCACCGAGGCGCGCGCGCAGCTTGTCGACGACCTCCTGCGGGATGCGCACTTCGTCGGCGGCGACGTTCATCTCCACCTGCCGCGCGTTTTTCGCTCCGGGGATCACGGTCGACACCGCGTCGTCCGCGAGCACGAATCGCAATGCTCCCTCGGCGAGCGAGCGCGCCGTGCCGCCGATGATCGACTTCGCTTCATCGACGCGCGGGATCACTTCCTCGAGCCGCTTCGGCGTGAGGAAGTTCTGGCGCACGTCGTCGCCGGAGAACGTCGAGTCGTGGCGGAACTTGCCGCTCAGCAATCCCGACGCGAGCGGCACGCGGGCGATGATGCCGTAGCCTTTTTCCTTCGCCAGCGGAAACAGCTCTTTCGCCGGCGCCTGATTGAGCGCGTTGTACAGCACCTGGAGCGTGTAGCCCCAGCCGCGGTTCACGATCTCGATGCCTTCCTCGGGCGTCGTGATCGAAACGCCCCAGTAGCGGATCTTGCCGACTCCCTGCAGGCGATCCATCGCCTCGTGAATCTCGTCGCGCCGCAATTCGTCGAGCGTCGGATTGTGCAGTTGATAGAGGTCGATGTAGTCGGTGCGCAGCCGCTTGAGCGATCCGTCGACGGCGTGCGAGATGTGCGCGGGCGTGAAGTCCTTGGTGATCTTCCCGTTGACGTCGCGCGACACGCCGACCTTCGTGGCGATGACGACCTCTTCGCGCCGCCGGGAGAGCACGATGCCGAGGAGCGACTCGCTGCGGCCGAAGCCGTAGGAATCGGCCGTGTCGAAGAAGGTGACGCCAAGCTCGCGCGCGCGCCGGATCGCCGCGAGCGACTCCTCGTCGTTCGTCCGCCCCCACCCGTACGGCGTCCCCGCGACGTCCGCCCGCCCACCGATCCCCCACGCTCCGAAACCGATTTCAGAGACGGTGATGTCGGTCTTTCCGAGCTGGCGGTAGTGCATGGCCGCCGCAATTGTAGCGGTACCATGAATCTCCCATGCGGCTTCGAGGTCTGCTCATCCTGCTCCTGGCGGCCGAGCTCACCTGGGACGGGTTCAGCTATGACATGGCGCGGCGCTGGGCGAATGAGAAGCCGAGTCCTGAGCGCTAAAGCCTGACCTGCTTCACTTCCACGACCGCGCGCGCGTGCTGCAGTTCGGACAGCGTGTCTTCCGGCAGCGGCGTGTCGACGGCGACGATGGACATGGCCGTGCCGCCGCTGGAGTTGCGGGCCAGGTTGTATTCGGCGATGTTCACGCCTGACTCGCCGAGGGTCGTGCCGACCTTGCCGACGACGCCGGGGACGTCCTTGTTGATGATGTAGACCAGGTGTCCGTCCGGCTTGAATTCGACACGAAAATTGTTCACGGAAACAATGCGCTGATTCTGCTCATGGAAAACCGTGCCTGAAACGCACACTTCTTCCGTCGGCGAGGAGGCGCGGAAGGTGATGAGGTTCGCGTAGTCGCGCGGCGAGGGGTGGGTGGTGGAGGTGAGGGCGATGCCGCGGGTCTCGGCGACCTGTTCGGCGTTGACGAAGTTGACCGACTCGGCGAGGTACGGCGTCAGCAGGCCTTTCAGCGCGGCGACGGAGATGATCTTCGTCAGCCGCTCGCCGATGCCCCACAGCTCGACGGCGACGCGGTTCACCGGGCCGTCGATGATCTGCGCGGCGAAGTGGCCGAGCTTTTCGGAGAGCTTGATCAGCGGCGCGGCGTCGGCGTCGGAGAGTCCTTCGAACGGCAGGTTCACCGCGGAGACGAAGATCGAGCCGCGCAGCGCTTCGATCACCATCTCCGAGGTCTGCACCGCGACGCGGTCCTGGGCCTCGGTGGTATTCGCGCCGATGTGCGGCGAGACGATGACGTTCTTCGCGTTGATGAGCGGATGGTCCTTCGCCGGCGGCTCGTCTTCGTACACGTCGATCGCCGCGCCGGCGAGCTTGCCGCGGTTCAACGCGTCCGCGAGCGCCTGCTCGTCGTAGATGCCGCCGCGCGCGATGTTCAGCACATGCGCGCCGTCCTTCATCTTCGCGATCTCGTCTGCGCCGAGCATGCCGCGCGTTTCCTCGGTCATCGGCGTGTGCACGGTGATGAAGTCGGAGGTCGCGAGCAGGCGATCGAGCGAGACGCGCTCCGCTTCGACGGCCGCGAACGCGGTGTCGGCGATGAACGGATCGTAGGCGATCACTTTCATTCCGAACGCGCGCGCGCGGACGGTGACGCGCGAGCCGATGCGCCCGAGGCCGATCACGCCGAGGACCTTGCCGTTCAACTCGACGCCCATGAACTTCGCGCGCGTCCACTCGCCGCGCTTCACGCTGGCATGGGCCTCGGGGATGTTGCGGCAGAGCGCGAGCAGCATGGCCATCGTGTGCTCGGTCGCCGACATGATGTTCGCGGTCGGCGCATTGATCACGAGAATGCCGCGCTTCGTGCACGCTTCCACGTCGACGTTGTCGAGACCGACCCCCGCACGCCCGACGATGCGCAGCCGCGTGCCCGCATTCACCAGCTCCGGCG
>DATFHJ010000229.1:0-4555 GCA_035248585.1 Thermoanaerobaculia bacterium | reverse complement strand
TCGGCACCAGCTCGTGTAATTGCGAGTTGACCCGATAGGCCAGGATGGCGTTGGCCTTGTACGTTTCGTGAACGTCGAGGGTGATGCGGATGTCCAGGTCCTGATGCTCGTCCTGATAGTCGCTCACCAGCACGCGCAGATGATCCTTCGAGACGATGATCGGATTGAGAGACTTCTCCGCGTCGAGGAACAACCGGGCGGTGAGCTCGAGACCGGTCTCGATCAGGGCCTTCGCGGCGAGCTTTCCTTCGAGCGATGTTTTGTCGCGCAGATACTCGCGCACCAGCTCCGGAATGCCGACTTGTCCCAGTTCGATGAGCCAGCGGGTGAGCGAGCGCTCCAGGATCTCGCCCGGCGTCGCCGTGTCGTCGAACAGCGCCAGCGCGACGCGCATCTCGCTTCCGGGCTTGCAGCGGACCTCATACGCAAGCGAGACCGCCAATGAATACGAGAGATCCTGCAGCTGAAATCCGTTCAGCTGCCCGGTCGCGACATTGCGTGCGTCGTTGCTGGTGAGCAGGACGTAGTACCGCAGGTCACCGAACGAGAAGAACGGTTTCTTCGGCACGATCGACCGCCGCTTGGCGTCGATGATGACGATCCGTTCGGCCGGATCGAACGTGGTGTATTCGGGCGTGGCGCGTCGCATGACGCGATCGAGGGGATACACCTGACTCATATCTGCCTCCTCTGACTAGACGGCGGCTTGCTGTCTGCGTGGAAACGGGCGAAGGGTGGACTCCCGGAAGCGCGTGATGATTTTCCTGACCAGCTCTCGCTTCCAGGCGAATTCACGCACTCTGCGCCGCATCTCGGGATTGGGATCGGCGACGCAATCGAGGTAGTACTGCTTCATCAATTCCCAGTACTCCGTCATCGTGCCCTGCCGTTGCGGCTGAGAAGCGGTGACCTCGACGAGCTTTGAAATGAGGATCTCCATGATGCCTTCGGCCAGGACCGGGAGGGCAATACCCGCAGTCTCCGATCGCGCGAAGATCCTGACCTCATCCGCCGGAGCTCCGACGAGAATGAACATCCACTCGGCAAACAGCGTGGCGAACAGTCGGTCCAGCTCTTCGGGCGGCATGTCCGCCGCGACGACGCTCGCCAGTCCTGGATGGAAGAGCCATTGGACGATCAGTCCGAGGGGCTCGGACGCGTTCTTGGCGTCGACCGCGAACAGCGGAAACCGGCTGGGCCACTCGCCGGAATGGCGCCGGTCGAATTCCCTCGTCGTCACGAGGCAATAATCGAACGCGAGCTGGAACGCCATCTGCTGCGATGCCGAATACGGCTCCTGCCGGTCAGCCGGAGGCAACCAGCTTTTGAGCGTGTACAGCAGCGGGTACGTGCGGCCAGGTTGATTCAGCTCGTTATACAGGTACGAGTACGCGCTCCAGCGGACTTCATCGGTTCCCTGGTCGACCACCTGCCGGAGCCACAGGAAGACGTCGAGTCCCGGCACGAAGCGAAGTTTCTTGAGAATCTCGAAAACGAAGCGGTGATGCGCGCCATCCAACAGCTTGCGCAACAGACGCGTCACGTTCGACGCTAGATTGGCGTCTCCCAGCATCGGGCGAAGCAGGTCAACGATGCGCTGGTAGGTCCGATTGCTGCGCACCGGATCGTCTTCCGGCAAGCTGCTGCACGCGCGGACGACGACGCTCATGAGCCAGTCGACATCGAACTGTTCGCCGAAGCTCGTACTCATGTCGATCGTGAGCGCGATGACGTTCTGGGCCAGCAGTTCCGATCCCTCGAAAAGCAGGTTGTTCTCGTACGCCGCGGCGAACTGCTTATGCACGTAGATGCCGTACGACTCCTCGAAATACCGCCTCATCTGATCTCGCCGGCCCGGATCCGCAAATCCGATGGATCGCTTCGGCCCTCGTGTCGTGACTAGATGGCATTCGCGGAGAACGGCATCGGAGTCTTCGCGCCAGAGATCCACGAGTGGCCGATCGCGTTTCAGCTCCACCGCCTCGAGCACCCCGCCCTTCCCCTTCTGATGAATGGTCTCGGTAACGCGAGTCGTCTGCTTTCCGAGAAATGTGACGATGAGCTCGCTGAATTCGTGTGGGGATAGATTGGGATAGAAAGTCGCGGTGTACAGAACCGGCAGTTGAAGCGGTTGAGTCGTCGCGATCCCCTCATTAGGACTCGACGTCGCGATTCCCTGACGACCGATCGCCTCGATCAGCTCCTGATCGCTGAGCTTTTTGATTTGCTCGTGAAAATCCGCGGCATCACTCGCCCATCCGCCGTCGGCGCGCTGACGGGTGATTGTCGTTTCATATGCGCCGTAAGTTTGCGGAAAACGGGAACGGAGGTGGAATCGGAGATAGGAGATCGACCAGCATTCCACAGGAAGCTTGCCGACGTTGCTCACGGACGTCGCCATCCGTTCCGGGTCGATCGCGCAGATCAGCCAGAGGCCGGCGTCCTGCAGTGATTTCGTTCGGTCCAGATTCGACCAGTTCCCATCCATCCGATGCATGGAGTCGACGAATGCCTGTGCGCGATCCGAGCGCGCCGCGTCAACCACCACCACCGCGTCTGATTCGGCAAGAATCCGTTTGGAGGTGAGTTGATAGATGCTCGGAACCGCGCCGGCCGGCAGGCGATCGAAGTTCAGCATCTTCCGCCCGGCCTGAGACACATTCAGAAGCTCGACGAGTGCCCAAACGGCCGCTCGGGACAAACCTGGATCACTGCAGCTGACCAGAATCATGCGATCGCGCTGCAGACAATCGAGCTGCGCGCGAAGCTCGTTCTGAAGGAAAGCCGCAGCGCTGGGATCAGTGAGTGGAGGAGCCGGCAGCTCGGTTACATACTCGACGAGGGAGAGGTCCGCGCTAAACTCGCCGCCGCGGACATGAACGGTCGTCACGATGTTGTTGAAATCGCGGAAGTTCGAATTGTTGGCGTCGATTTTCTGATTCGGACTCGCGTTCCCCTCGGGCGTTGACGGGTTCTCGCCCCGCGGCGATTCCGCTGGCGGCGGGGGCGATTTGGCCGCCGCTGGACGTGGAGGTGTCTCATCTTTCGGGGATGGCTTGGGTGACTGCTCCTCCTTCGGCGTCTCCTCCTTCAGCTTTGCCTCATTCTGTGCTTCGCTGTCAGCCGCCGATTTCTCCTCCACTTTCGGTTCCTTGGCGGCAGGCGGCTCGACCGACACCGCCTTCGGCGTCGCCGGTTTCTCTTCCGGGATTTCAGGCGGCGCCTCACGCCCGCAGTGCGGACAGGACACCTCTCCCCTCGGGATGTCTTTCTTGCAATCCGAATTCGAGCATTGCATCGATCACCCCTTTGTCACTTTGTTGTTGAAATCACGGAATCGGGCGTTATTCATGTTGAACGTTTGATTGACAGCCGGCGGTCGCGGATCATCACGCGTCGTCTGAGCCGGCGGCAGCAGGTTCGAATGCATCAGTCCCGGTCGCTCGAGGAGATCGAGGATGTCCGTCTCCACGATCTGGTTCATCTCGAGCTCACTGATGGCGAGCCCGAACGCGCTCGGAACGCTGGCACCGTGCGCCAACGCGCCGTAGAAGCCCGACGCAAAGGCGATGGCCGCGTGATCGGTGATCGGCTTGCGCGTCGAGATCGCATAGTCAACGAGATGGCACAGCGCCTCCGCGAGCGGACGCGTTTCACAGGCGTTCAGGATCACGATTTTTGTCGTACCCCGCAGCGGCTCGAACAATCGGCACAGTGCATCGGCGCTGACCGGCAACGATCTCCCATCGTCATCCTCGAGAAAGATTCCCTTCTCCCGCCCGCCGTGCCCGCTGAAATGGACGATGTGCGGCATGTGCCGCAAAAGCGCCGCCGTAATGTCGGCTGGCCTCACCGCCCATGCCGACGAAATCTCGAAGGCGTCTCCGTACGGCGCGCTCCGGATTCTCGTCTCGATACTCCGTAACTCTTTGTCAGAACGGAGGTGGCCAGGGTTCGCACTCAGGAAGAGCAGCTTGATCTTGTCCTGCATGAACAGAACAGACGGAACCGCGTGACGTTTTTCACGGGCAGATGCTCCACCCCAAGTAGAAAAACGTCGGCATCTCCCCACCTCCGGGTAAAATCCTGCGCACCACACGGGACCGCGCATGCCGGCCGCGCGCCGGCGTTCGTACACAAAATCTGGGATGCGCGTGTAAGGAGAAATCGTCCATGATCAACAAAGTCATTCTGGTCGGCCGGCTCGGCAAGGATCCCGAGATTCGCTCCACGCCGAACGGCACTTCGGTCGCCAAATTCACCGTCGCGACCGACGAGAAGTTCACCGATCGCAACGGCGAAAAACAGGAACGCACCGAGTGGCACAACATCACCGCCTGGGGAAAGCTGGGCGAGATTTGTGGCCAGTACCTCCGCAAGGGAAAGCTCGTCTACCTCGAAGGCTCCATCCGCACCGACAGCTGGGACGACAAGGAAACGGGGCAGAAAAAGTACCGCACGGAGATCGTGGCCAACACCATGAAGATGCTCGACCGGCGCGGCGATGAAGGCGGCTCGGGCGGCGGAGGCGGCGGGTATGCGCCGTCGCGCGCCA
>DATFHJ010000228.1:0-3660 GCA_035248585.1 Thermoanaerobaculia bacterium | reverse complement strand
GGGAGCGCGAGCACCGCACGGCGCGCGCCGCTGGCCGCGGGCCGCGCGGTCCATTCGAGCTCCGGCATCTCCTCCGCCGCCCAATGCCAGTCTTCGAGAAACGCGATCTGCACGGCCTGCACGGACGGGGCCCTGCACGCGGAGATGCGTGTCGCGCCAGAAGCCGATCTTCTTGTTCCGGCCGAGGTATTCGTCGCCGACGTTGAGCCCCCCGACCCAGGCCTCGCGGCCGTCCACCACCACGATCTTCCGGTGATTGCGAAAGTTGATTTGAAACCGGTTGGCGCGGCCGCCGACGGTGTGAAACGACTGCACGTTGATGCCGCCGGCGATCATGCGGCGGATGCACTTTTTCGTCAGATCGTGGCTGCCGATCTCGTCGTACAGCAGGTACACGCGCACGCCCGCGGCCGCGCGCTCGAGGAGCCGCTTCTGCAGCTCGCGTCCGATCTCGTCATCGCGAAGGATGTAGAACTGCACGAGCACGTAGTCGCGCGCGCGCTCGATGCCGGCGAAGATCGAGGCGAACGTGGCCTCGCCGTCGACGAGCAGCTCCGCATCGTTGCCGGTGGTGAACGGCAGCTTCGCCAGCCGCTCGAACGGCAGTTGCCGCGCGTGGTCCGTGTGCACGAGCAGATCTCCCGCCGTGAGCGCGTCGCATACTTCCTTCGCAATCGGCCCCGCCTCGGATAACGCACTGCGCCGTTCGAGGACGTATCCCTCGAACTTTCGCTTCCCGAAAATCCAGAACAGCGGCAGCGAGACGTAGGGGAACGCGATCAGCGCCACGGCCCAGGCGATCGCGCCCTGCGACGTGCGCGCGTCCATGACCGCGCGCATGGCGCTGAGAATGCCGAGGATCTGGACGAGCGCGATGATCCACGGCAGCAGCGTCATGGCGTCATCATGGCGTCGGCAACGGCCACACGAACGCGCCGCGGCCGCGCGTCCAGAGCGACAGCGTGGTCGAGCCGCGATCGATCTGCATGTCCCAGATCATCACCGCGGGCAGGCCGGCTGTAAAGCGCTGCCACACCGGCGGGTTCGCGGTGATGTCGTCGGTGTAGTAGAGGCCGAAGTCCGTGCCGGCGAACACTTGCGCGGGGATGTTCGGGTTGACGATGACGGAGTCGATGGGGATGTCCGGCAGGTTGCCGGACTTGTCGGTCCACGTGAACGAGCCGCACGTCGCGGTGCAGGCGACGCGGAAAAGATGGCCGGGATTCGACGGCGTGTTCGCGTCGAAGCCGCCGACGGCGGCGTAGCCGACAGGCGCGCTCGAGGTCGTGCTCGGGTCGAGGGCGATGCCAAGAACGGGACGGACCGGGAGGACGCTGTTGCTGCCGGTGACGTTGACCCAGTTCGCCTGTGCCTGCGTGCCGGTGCCGAGGTTGAAGCCGATCCAGACATTGCCGTCGTTCGTGCCGACGATGGCCATCGTGTGATCGCGCGGCGAGTACTTCACCTGGTTGATGAACGAGCGGTTGCCGAGCGTCTGTTTGGTCATGTTCTGAGACGTGGGATTGTTCGTCACGTACCACGTCACGGTGCCGGTCGCATTCGCGGCGTTGCCGGTGATCGTTTCCCACACGCGCGTCGTGCCGGCGACCAGGCGCCCGCAGCCGCCACCCGCGCCCGCGGCCGGACAATCGGTGCCGCCGGCGATCCCGCCGTGGAAAAGATCGAAGGGGAGGATGAAGGACTGCGTGTCGCTGCTCCAGCCGCCCTTTTTGCTCGTCCAGGTCGCGCCGCCGGCGGTGCAGTTGCTGATGCAGCGACTGAGGCCGCCGCTGTTGTTACCCTGCCAGAAGCGCAGGCTCGTGCCGGTGCCGACGGGATCGATGCGCGAATAGAACCCGTCGCCGCCGAGGCCCATCTGCCATTGCACGGCGCCCGTGGGACTGCCGCTGAACGTCGCCGAGCTCGGGCCGTTGTCCTGCGCGCCGCCGCTGGCCTGCGGACTGGCGGCGGTGTCGAAGTTCGCGCTGATGTCGCCGGAGTAGAACTCGATCGTGTTGAGACCCGTGTCCATGTTGAACCACGTCGGATCCTGACTCGACGTCACCGAGTTCGCGTTGGTCGTGCCGTGCATGCCGCCGTCGTTGCCGAGCGTCAGGATGCTCGACGACCCCGGCACGAACGCGAGCGCGTGCTGATCGGTGTGCACCGGCCCGGCGCTGCCGCTGTAGCTGTAGCCGCACGTGAGATTGTTGAACGACGAGCCGGTGCGCGTGGCGAACCAGACGTCGAACGTGCTGATGAAGACGCGGTCGGCGTTGTTCGGATCGACGGCCACGGCCTGGTCGTACCAGTTCTGCGGATAGTCGCCGGTGCCGGCCGCCGCGCTGCCGCCGCAGCGCTTGAGCGAGAATCCCGCCGAGCCGCCCATGAAGCTCCAGCTCGTGCCGCCGTTCGTCGTGACCCACACGCCGAGCTGGCAGCCGGCCGTGTTGCCGCATCCGCTGTTGTTGTTCGCCGTGATCGACTGCACCTGTGCGTAGATCACGTTGGCGTTGCCCGGCGCGACGGCCATGTCGATGCGGCCGAGCTGATTGCCGGTCGATGCGTTGACGTAGGCCGTGCCGCTGCCGGCGTTCATGTTCGCGTTTGCCGGATACGCGCTCGTGGCGGTGGACTGGTAGCGGAAGCCGTTGCCGTTGCCGGCGATCGAGGTGAAGGTGGGGCAGCCGCTGGCCGGCATGTTCGCGGAGTAAATCCCGTTCGCGCCGTTCTGATTCAGGTTGTACTGCACGGTGGTCGCGAATCCGCGCACGCCGACCGCGGCGAGGATGCGCGTCACGCCGCTGCCCATGTTCGTGAGCTCGAGCGCGGTGATGTCCTGGCGCATCGTGTTGAACGCGTTCGTGAGACAGGGACCGGTCCAGTTCGCGCCGCCGTCGTACGAGACATAGAGTCCGGTTTTCGTGCCGGCAACCACGCGGTTGCTGTTGTTCGGATCGACGCGCACTTTGCCGACCGCGTTGTATTGCGGGAACTGGCCCGCGGGCTCCGGCAGCGCCGGGCCGAAGACGTCGGGCGCGAGGACGGTCCAGCTCGCGCCGGCGTTCGTCGACTTGAGGATGCCCTGGCTGCCCATCGAGAACGAGCCGTAATTGAGGTCGCCCGTGCCGGCGTAGATCGTGTTGTGATCGTTCGGATCGATGGTCACGGAGTCGATGCTGGTCGTGGAGATGAGCGGATCGTCGGTGACGACGGTCCAGGTCGTGGAGGCGCTGCAGCAGTTGGTCGTCTTCCACACGCCGCCGCCGACGGTCGCGGCATATGCGACGATGCTGCCGTTGGTCGTGGTCGTCGGATCGATGGCGATGTTGTTCACGCGCCCTTGCGTGGTCGTGTAGTTGTAGCAGTTCGAGCAGCCCGTCATCCGCTCGGGTTTCGGGCCGAGGGCGGTGAAGGCAGTGTCGTTGAGGGAGAGCGCGCCGATGGGGCGGGTGGAGGTGGTCGTGAGCGTGCCGTGTCCCTTCTTCTTGCCGTTCGGCACGCCGCGCGGGATTTTCTTGTCGTCGTTCGCGGCCTTGCGCACCCAGCCCGGATTGAATTTTCCGGTGGGGTGCGTGAGCCGCTGGTGCCAATAGCCTTCGAGCTCGAGGAGGCGCGCGCCGTCGGTCTCGAGCTCGCCTTCGTTGAACTGCGCCTGCG
>DATFHJ010000227.1:0-5814 GCA_035248585.1 Thermoanaerobaculia bacterium | reverse complement strand
TCGCGTCGATCGCGTACAACGAGCGCGCGCCGATCGTCGACGGCAACGTCGCCCGCGTGCTGGCGCGGATCTTCGGCGATGAAGACGACGCGTGGGCGCGCGCGGAAACGCTCGTGCAGGCCTGCGAGACGCCGCGTCATTTGAATCAGGGATTGATGGAGATCGGCGCGCTGATTTGCACGCCGCGCAATCCGTCGTGTCTCCTCTGTCCCGTGCGCGCCGACTGCGCGACGCGCGGCGACGCGCTCCCGCGCGCGAAGCCGAAGAAGGAAACGCGCGCGCTGCGCATCGCGCTCTATCTCATCACCGACAAGCGCGGACGCGTGTTGATGCGCCGCGAGTCGGGACCGCTGATGAACGCGATGTACCACCTCCCCCACGGCGACACGTCGCTCCTTTCCGGCACGCCGCTCGTGGTGACGGAAGGCGCGCTCCTCGGCACGTTCCGGCACACGATCACGAACCGTCGCATCGAGTTCGCGGTGTACGAGGGGAAGGCGCGAGGGTCGAAGGAATGCGTGTGGGTCGATCCGAAGGCGATGCACGAGGTGCCGCACCCGTCCTATGTGAGGAAAGCGCTCCGACTCGCCTTACAATAATCCTCGAATGTGCGGGCGTGCGATCTCCCTTCTCCTGATTCTCCTTTCCACCACCCTCCCCACCCTCGGTGACTGCACCTGGTCCCCGCGTTACAGCGGCCAGTTCCGCACCACGGCGTATGACGTCGCGGTCGACAGCGACGGCTACGTCTGGCTCGCGACGGGATACGGCGTGCAGCTTCTCGCTCCGCTCGCGGGCGGGCGCTACACGCAGGTCGGCGCGGTGGCGGTTCCGGGGACGACGCGCGTCCTCGAGCTGAACGGCAGCCTCGCCTACGTCGGGAGCGGGTCGCGCGTGTATCTCGTGCAGCGCAACGGCGAGCGGCTGACGCTCGGCAATTCGGTCGACACCGGCGGGACGGTCAACGATCTCCTCATCCATGGGACGTATCTCTTTGCGGCGACGTCGAACGGCATCGCGCACATCGAGCTGTTCGAGCTTCGCCGCACGAGCGTGTCGCTCTTCACGTCGCGCGCGACCGTGACCTCGCTCGCGGTCAACGGCAACACGATGTACGCGGCGGACGGCGACGCGTCGGTCGAAACGTTCACGCTGTCGATTCCGTCGCTGCCGCAAGGCACGGCGCCGCTCGACTCGCTGGCGCGCTCCTCGTCCGTGCACGTGTCGAACGGCATCCTGTACGTCTCCGACGAGCTGGGGCAGAGCACCGACGTCTTTGTCGGCACCGCGCGAACGGGCCGCATCAGCTACGGCTCGAACGCCTTCGCGCCGCTGGCAGGCGGCAGCTTCTTCGCCGCCGGTCCGCAGCGCACGTTCCGCGCGCTCGATGCCACGTCGCTGACGCGCGTCGCGCAGCTTTTCGCGCAGCAGCTGCTCCCGCTCGGCGGCACGAACAATCGCATCTACGCCATGGCCCGCGGCGGCAACACGCTCTTCATCGCCGCCGGCGACATGGGTCTCGTGACCTACGACGTCTCGAGCCTCGCTTCGCCGCACGCGCTCGTCAGCTACGCCGACGGCGCGAAGAACAGCGCGCTCGTCATCGGCGACAAGGCGTACTTCGCCGACAGCACGACCATCGCCGAGTCGTCGATCAACCGCGCCGGCATCTCGCTGACGCCGGGCCGCACGTGGAACGCGGCCACGACGATGATGCACGACGCCACCGCGACGTCGCTCGTGACGTCGAACGGCGCGGAGCTGCGGGTCGTATCCACCGAAGGGACGACGACGTTCAACGTCACGATGGCGGCGAACGTCCGCGCGGCGGTGCTGAGCGGCAGCACGATCGTCACCAATCTCACCGACGACAGCGTGTGGCGCGTGCCGCTCGGCGGCACTCCGCAGGCCACCACCGAAAAGGCGCGCTTCCTGGCCCGCTCCGGCACGGGTGTGATTCTCGGCACGGTCACGGACGACGGCAGGACGCCGCTTCGCTATTACGCGAACGGCGATCTCACGACGCCGCCGCGCGTCTTCACGCTCGACGGCGCGGCGATCGGCGGGGTCGCGCTGAACGGCACGAGCGCGGCGGTGTTCACGTTCAAGGGCCTCAACGTCATCGATCTCGCCGGCGGCGCGGTGCGCGTGATTCCGGGCTCGGATCGCACGCTGCCGAAACAGCTGCTCTTCTCCGGCACCGATCTCCTCGTCCTCGGCGATCTCGTGCTCGCGGTTTGGGACACGACGAGAGACTCGCTCGTGCGCGAGCATCCCCTGCCCGTCACGCCGCTGCAGATGTCGGCCGCGAACGGCGTGGCCGTGATCGCGAGCAGCGGCGGCTCGACCGCCATCGCCTACAACGCGGCACTGCCGAAAGGCACCGCCGCCACCGGCAATCGCTTCTACACGAAGAGCGTCGCGGCGCAGAACGATCTCTATCTCTTCGAAGACGGCCGCATCGACGTGTTCTGGACCGGCAGCGGCGCCGCGCCGGCCTACGTCACCGCTGTGAGCTCCCCCGGCGCCATCGACATCGCGGCATTCCCCGGCACGCTCTACGCCCTCGGCGCGGCCGGCAGCGTGACGGCGTATTCGAACGCCGGCGCGCAGCTGGCGCAGGTCACGATCAACGAAGGCCCGGGCTCGCGGCCGCTGTCGATTCTCACCGTCGCGAGCTCCGTCTGGGTCTCGTTCGAGAAGGGCTGCACGTTCGGCAATTGCCAGCGCACGACGTACGTGCTCGACCCGAAAACGCTGGCCGTCACCAACACGATGGGCGGCGGCGCCACGCGCGCGGTCGAGGGGGGCGTTCGCATCTTCGGGCTCTTCACGCTGCCGGAGGAGATCCGCGGCCTGCGCGCGAATCCCGCGCTCGGCCTGCCCGACATCGCGATCGCGAGCCCGGCGAATGCGACCGACATCGCGTATGCGAACGGCAGGGTCTATGTGATGGCGAACAAGGTGTTCGCGTACAACGATTCGCTGCAGCCGGCGGGCGAGTTTCTCGACGCCTCGAACGCGGCGGCGAGCCTGACGGTCGCCGGCGACTGCGCGGTGATCATCGGGCGCGGCGAGCATCCGCTGCAGTACACGCTGCCGTCATTCGCGCCCGCGGCGTCGCAGATCCTCGTGCCGTCGCCGGCGAAAGGGCTCGCGCAGCAGCTGAACCGGCTGTTCGTGCTGACGGAGCACTCGATCGAAGTGTGGGCGAATGCGCCGCTGCCGGCGAAGGGCAAGCGTCGCGCGGCGCAGTGACTACTGCTGCTCGAACGGCACGGCCGTCTTGCCGTCGAGCTTCACGTTCATCTTCTTCACCGGCGTGACGGCGGTCGGGAACGTGACGATCATGACGACGCCCGAGCTCTTGCCGTCGCAGCCGACCGGCATCGGGCGGACGATCTTCAGCTCGCCGAGCTGCTTCGAGATCATCTTTCCGCCGTCATCGACCCACTCGAGAGGCGGGGCCTGCTTCGCTTGAATACTTTTCGCAAGATCCTGCGCTTCCTGGAACGTGAGCTTCCCGGTCAGGAGCGTCACGATCTGGCGCGGACCCTGGGTACGGCTGACGAAGCGATTCACGCACTCGACAGCGGACGCGGCCTGAACGACGGACAGCAAAACGGCTACGGCAAAAAGACGAACTGGGGACATTCCGGACCTCGCTGGACCTAGACAATAGTGAAACCGGTCGTATTTCGCCACGTAAAGATCAATGCAGCCGGCGCCGCATGCGCCGTGTGTCATCATGACCTCAATGGACGCTCCGCCCGACACGAAGCGGCGCGGCATTTCGCCCGCGTTCCTGGTCTGGCTGTCGGGCATCGCCGTCATCCTCATCCTGCACTACGTCGATGAGGTGCTGGACCGCTTCGGCCGGACGCTCGGCCCGTTCGAGCTTTTCTCGTTCTTCGCCTGGCTGCTCGTCATCGCGCTGACGCTCTACGGCTTCGCGGTCTTCTCGCGCTGGATCCTCGGCAAACTGTTCTGGACCGTCGGCCGGCGCCTCTTCCTCAGCTACGTGATGATCGGCGTGCTGCCGTTCTTCCTCTTCGCCATCCTGCTCTTCGCGATCCTCTACGTCATCGCCGGTGTGGCCAGCCAGGCCAGCTACCGCATGGAGCGGCAGAACGTCCTCGGCTATCTCGAGATCCTGAACACCGACTACGCCACGCGCGCCATCCCGCCGCGCATGGACGGCCTGGAGCTGTACGACACCACGAACCGCAGCGGCGCGAACCTTCCGGCGTGGCTGCGCACGAAGTCGTACAGCGGCATCGTGCTGCGCGACAAAGAGCCGCTGCTCATTTCCGCGCACCAGTATCCGTGGCGCGGCGGCCAGCGCGGCGTCGTGCTGGCGCTGCCGATGGGCGAGCGCTTCGCGAAGGAGATCGAAGAGCGCGGCGGGATGATCAGCGCGACGACGGTCGGCTCGCGCGAGGGACGCGACAGCATCAACATTCGCGAGGAAGACGCGCACTTCGACAAGTTCATCAAGCGCGCGATCGCCTTCGACCGCATCTTCTTCTTCGAGACCACCGAGGAAGGAGCGGTGCTGAACTGGACCGACGGCACGAGCGATTCGAAGAAGCGGCTTTTCACGCTGATCTCGAACCCGTACCGCAACCTGGTGCAGTACTACTTCGGCGGCGCGACGAACTCGTGGCTGATGAACATCATCTTCACGATCATCGTGGCGCTGGCCGGCACGCTGATGACGGCGTACTTCATCGCCACGGCCTTCGCCGCCGTGCTGATCTTCTCCATCTCCCGCGCGGTGAATCGCATCGAGAAAGGGACGCGCGCGGTCGAGCGCGGCGACTTCTCGTACCGCATCAAGATGAAGCGCAACAACCAGCTCGGCGCCATGGCCCAGTCGTTCGACCGGATGACGGAGTCGATCGCCTCGCTGCTCGCGACGGTGTCGGAGAAAGAGCGCCTGCAGAGCGAGATCGCGATCGCGGCGACGATTCAGCGGAACCTGCTGCCGCGCGAGGGACCGCAATTCCGAGGAGTGTCGTTCGCCGCGCACTTCGAGCCGACGACCTCGATCGGCGGCGACTACTACGACGTCTTCAATCTCGACAAATCGCGCCTCGCGGTCGCCATCGGCGACGTGTCGGGCCACGGCCTGTCAACGGGCCTGGTGATGGCGATGGTGAAGGCGGCCATCACGACGCTCGTCGAGGAAGGCGCGGACGAGACGTCACTCTTTCACCGGCTCAACGAGCTGGTCTTCCGCTCGACGGAACGCCGCGCGTTCATGACCCTCGCCTTCACGATCTTCGATCTCGAGCGCGGGCGCATCCGCCACACAAATGCCGGCCATCTCTATCCCTACGTGCTGCGCGCCGGCGCGCCGAATCCGATCGAGAGCCCGTCGCTGCCGCTGGGCGTGCGCGCCAGCCTCACCACGCACACGGTCGAGGTGGAGCTGCACGAAGGCGACGCGATCGTCTACCTGTCGGACGGCATCGTCGAGGCGCAGGACGAGAACGGCGAGCCGTTCGGCTTCGATCAGCTGGAGGCGCTGCTGGCGTCGCTGGAGGATCGCTCGCCGTCCGCGATTCGCGATGCCATCCTCAACGCCATCGCCCACCACGCGGGCGCGCGTCCGGCGGACGACGACCGCACGGTGATGGTGCTGCGCTTCGACAGCCTCCTCGGCCCGTCGTCGGAGTGGAGCAGCGGGCTTCAGCCCGCCGAGGTCACTGTGCCGGCGGGCTAAAGCCCGCCGGCCCGTCGTCGGAGTGGAGCAGCGGGCTTCAGCCCGCCGCGGTCACTGTGCCGGCGGGCTAAAGCCCGCCGCTCCAT
>DATFHJ010000226.1:0-5491 GCA_035248585.1 Thermoanaerobaculia bacterium | reverse complement strand
TCCGACCGACTTGATGCTCGTGCCGCCGGCGACGCGCGGCACGAGCAGTCCGTAAAAGTCGCTGTCCTTTTGCAGCTCGCCGAACGCCGCCTGCTGTTCGGGCGGCAGCTCGTCGAGCCGCTTCAGGTCGAGCGCGGGGCTCGACCTGAAGCGTGAGACAGTCCAGGTCTGAATCATTTCTTCTTGAGATTCGCGCGGGCGGTCTTCAGGCGATCCAGCTCCGCGTTGATCTCTTTCTCGCGTGCGTCGATCTCCTCGGCGGTCTGCGGGCCGAGCTTCTTCTCCGCTTCCTCGAGCGCCTGCAGCTGCGCGGTGAGCTGCTTGCGGATCTGATCGATGCCCTGTTGCGTCAGGCCGCCGCCGCGTCCCCATGGATCTCCCCACGAGCCTCCGCACGGAGTCTCCCACGTGCCGCCGCACGGCGTAAATGGGTCGTGCGTTCCGATGCGGCAGGCGACGATGGGCGAGGTGCCGCAGATGCTGAACGGCCGGCGCGTGCAGTCGGTGCAGACGGGGCCGGGCGTCGTGCCGCAGATGCTGAACGCCTGCGCGGTGCAATCGGTGCAGCCGCCTCCCGGCGCGCCGACTTGTGCCGGTCCCGGGGTCGTGCCGCAGATGCTGAACTGCACGTTCGTGCAATCGGAGCAGCCGCCACCGCCGGTGGTCCCGCAGATGCTGAAGTTCTGGTACGTGCAGTCCGAGCAGCCGCCGCCGGGCGTGGTGCCGCAGATGCTGAATTGCACGTTCGTGCAATCCGAACAGCCGCCGCCCCCCACGCGTCCGGCACCGCCGGCACCGGGCGTGGTGCCGCAGATGCTGAAGGGGACGTTCGTACAGTCGGTACACCAGTGGGTGCGATAACACCCGCCGCCCGGACCGACCTCCATCGGCCCGAACTGTTCCGGAACAACCGTCACGCCGAGGTCTTTGACTTTGGGCATGGTTCCTCCTTGTTTGGCCTACAGGCCTTCAAATGGAGGAGTGACGGAGATAGGGAGATCCCTACCCGGAAGTTAGAGACCGAGGGGGCCGATAGGACGCATAGGACATATAGGACGAATAGGACGTATAGGTCCTAGATGTCCTATCGGTCCTATTCGTCCTAAATCGGCTCGAGCGCTTCCCTCAACCGCAAAATGTCCTCGATGATCGCTCGCGCGGCATCCGGACGCAGCTGTGTCGTGCGGTCGGACAGTGCCTCGGGCGGGTTGTCGTGGACTTCCATGAAGAAGCCGTCGGCGCCGGCGGCGGCGGCGGCGCGGGCGAGGGGGCGGGCGAACTGAGGGGTGCCGCCGGTTTGTTTGCCTTCGCCGCCGGGGCGCTGCATGGAGTGGGTGATGTCGTAGACGACGGGCGCGCCGAATCCGCGCACGATGGGAAACGCGCGCATGTCGACGACCAGGTTCTGATAGCCGAACGAGCTCCCGCGCTCGGTGATGAAGACCTTCTCGTTCCCGACCTCGTCGCCTTTCTGCAGGATGTTTTTCGTTTCCTCGGGGGAGAGGAACTGTCCCTTCTTCACGCCCACCGCTTTTCCCGTCCGCGCGGCCGCGGCGACGAGGTCCGTCTGCCGGCAGAGGAACGCCGGGATCTGCAGCACGTCGAGCACCTCGGCCGCGGGCGCGGCCTGCCACGGCTCGTGAATGTCGGACAGCAGCGGCAGTCCGGTTTCTTCTTTCACCGCGCGCAGCAGCTTCATTCCTTCTTCGAGTCCCGGCCCGCGGAACGATTCGATCGACGTGCGGTTCGCCTTGTCGAACGACGACTTGAAGACGAGGTTGATCTTCAATTCCTCGCGCAGCTTCGCCAGCGTGCGGGCCATTTTCAAGAGGTGCTCGCGCGACTCGATCACGCACGGGCCGGCGATGAACAGGGGAGGGTTGGCGCCTCCGAATCGAACGTCAGGAGTGATCTCGATGATGCGAGTGGTCATGCGGCGCGCATGTTATCGTGCTGCGATCACCCGCGAACGAATCTCCATCCATAGCTTCTGCGCCAGCTCCTTCCGGTCGCTCGCGCTGACGCTGCCGCAGAACTCGATCGTCGCGTCGATGCGCGGCATCCGCAGCAATCCGATGAACTGCGATCGCGCGTCGATGTCGCCCCACCACGCCACGCCTTCCTGCGCGTAGCGGATCACGGCGAAATGCACGGGGCGTCCGCTGCGCGCGGCGCCTTCAAGGAGGGCGGCTTTGAACGGCAGGACGTCGTGGCCGTCGCTGCTCGTGCCTTCGGGGAAGAAGGTGACGCCGAGGTTCGCGCGCAGTACGTCATCCATCGCGTCGTTGACGCGCAGGGCGTCGCGGCGCGAGTTGCGGTCGATGAAGATCGTGCCGGAGCCGCCGATGATCGCGCGGAAGATCGGCGCGCGGCGCAGCTCGGCCATGGCCACGAAGACGAGGTCGAGGAGCTGGCCGATCACGGCGACGTCGACGTAGCTGATGTGATTCGAGACCAGCACGAACGCGCCGGAGGGCGGCGTGCCGATGACCGTCGTGTGCAGGCCGAGGCAGCGCGCCATCGCCCGCGACCACCAGCGTCCGACGCGCACGCGCCAGCGAAGGCTGCCGCGCGTGAGCGCGATGCCGGTGTACAGGATCACGAACAGGACCGCCGTCGCCGCGACCATGGCGAGAAGGCGCGCGAGAGCGCGGAGGTTGCGCACGCGCGTACAATAAACCCGGGTCTCATCCATGACAGTGCCAATCGGTACGCGGCTCGGGCCGTACCAGGTCACCGCTTTGCTCGGCAGCGGCGGGATGGCGGACGTGTATCGCGCGCGCGACGTCCGGCTGGAGCGCGAAGTCGCGGTCAAGATCCTGCCGGCCGATGTTTCGGACGACGCGGAGTCGCTGGCGCGGTTCGCGCGCGAGGCGCGCACCGCATCGAAGCTGAATCATCCGCACCTTGTCACGATCTACGACATCGGCGACATCGAGCTGGGGCGGCGCCGTGTGAACTACATCGCCATGGAGCTGATCCGCGGCGAGACGCTGCGCTATCACCTCGGGCATGCCACGCGCGATGTGCTGTTGCGACACATCGCCAACATCGCCGACGGTCTCGCCAAAGCGCATGACGCGGGCGTGGTGCACCGCGACCTGAAGCCGGAGAACATTCTCGTATCGGAAGACGGGCTGGCGAAAGTCGTCGATTTCGGTCTCGCGAAACGGGCGGCGGGGTTTCTCGGCCAGACCTCGAGCGTGCAGGATCTGACCGCCGAGGGGTTCTGCGTCGGCACGGCGGGCTACATGGCGCCCGAGCAGGTGCGCGCGCATCGCGACATCGACGGCCGCGTCGACATCTTCGCGCTCGGCTGCATGCTGTACGAGATCGTCGCCGGGGAGAATCCGTTCGACGGAGAGACGCCGTTCGATACGATGCTGCGCGTCCTCACGCACGATCCGGCGCCGCTCGCCGACGCCGTGATGGGACCGATCGTCGCGCGTTGCATCGCCAAGGAGCGCGACGAGCGGTATCCGTCGATGCGCGAGCTCGCCGCGGAGCTGCGGAACGCGCTCGCGCCTCCGGCGCCGGTGCAAGCAAAGGCCGCCATCGCCTCGATCGCCGTGCTGCCGTTTCACAACTGGAGCGGCGACGACGAGATGCGCTTTCTCAGCGACGGGATTCCGGAAGACGTCGTGCGGAGTCTCGGCCGCATTCCGACTCTGCGCGTCATCGCGAGCTCCTCGGCCGCGCGGTTCCGCGACGTCGCCGATCCGCAAGAGGCGGCGCGCGCGCTGAACGTCGACGCCGTGCTGGTCGGCGGCGTGCGGACGATTTCCGGACGCGTGCTGCTCGATGCGGAGCTGGTGCGCGCGCTCGACGGCACGGCGTTGTGGGGAAAAAAGTACACGCGCAAGGCCGCCGACCTCGTCGCGCTCGAAGAGGAGATTGCGCGCGATCTCTGCGACGAAGTGCGGCTCGAGCTGGCACCGCAAAGCCGGCGCGATCCGCGGCCGGATGCGTACGAGGCGTATCTGCGCGGGAAGCGCGAGGTGGCGAAGGAGACGGTGCCGGCGATCCGGCGAGGGGTCGAGCATCTCCGCCAGGCCATGGAGCTCGATCCCGATTACGCGTTGCCGCACGCGGCGCTCGGCCTCGTGTTCGGCCGGAAGGCGCTCCTCGGATTCGGATCGACGCGCGACTGCGTGATGCAGCAGGTGGCGCTCGCGCAATACGCGTTGCAGCTCGACGAGTCGCTGCCCGAGGCGCATCACACGCTGGCGCTGGCCGCGCAGTTGCGCGGAGACCTCGAAGAATTCGAGCGCCGCACGGCGCGCGTGCTGGCGCTCAATCCGAATTTCGCGCCGGCGTACGCCGAGCGCGCCAACATGCTCGTCTTCGCGAAGCGATTCGAGGCCGCGGAGATCGCGTTTCAAAAAGCCCGCGAGCTCGATCCGCTGTCGGCTCACGTGCTGACGTCCTACGGCGCGCGCCTCGGCGTCCTCGGACAGTTCGACCGTGCCCTCACGGTGTTGCGCGATGCGGCCGAGCAGTTTCCCGGATACGGCCATGTCTATCCGTACCTGGCGATGATCAGCTCTTATGCGGAGCGGCACGCGGACGCGCTGGAGGCGATGGAGCGCGCGCGGACGGAGACGAATCCGAATGTGCTCATCTGGAAAGGGATCGTGCTGGCGCGCGCGGGCCGGCTCGCGGAAGCGCGCGCGATTGCCGACGAAGGCGACGAGATCGCGCGCACGCACTATCTGGCGGAGTACTACCGCGCGCAGTTGCGCGCGCACCTCGGCGATCGCAACGCCGCCCTCGCGCTGGTCGCGCAGTCGTTGACGACCCGCGACTATCGCACCGAGCTGCTCCCGTTCGATCCCGGCTTCGCCGTCCTGCGCGACGACCCGCGGTTCTTCACGATGCTGCGCGACTGGGGCATCCTCGCGGCGGCGCCGACGCTTCGCTCGGCGTCGCCCGCGGCGTGACGAACGGCGGCGTTCCGCGACGCGGTCAGAGCATCTTCCGATATTCGGACGGCGTCATGCCGAACGTCTGGCGGAAGGCATGGGTGAAGTGGCTGTGACTGGAGAACCCGTGGTCGAGGGCGAGGCCGGTGAGATCGCGCTCGCCGTCGCGAAGCCGGTCGAGCGCGGAGCGGAGACGCAATTGCCGCCGGTATTCGCCTAACGTAATCCCGGTAGCGGCGCGGAACGTCTTACAGAGGCTGTAGGCGGTCACGTTCAACTCCCCGGCAATCTCGCTCAGGGACCAGTGCCTCGAGCTCGCGAGCAGCGTTTTCGCATCTTCGACCAGCCGGTGCGAGCGCGATCGCACTTTCCGCGGGCGCGCCGCGGCGATCAATTGCACGACAGTGTCCGCGAATCCGAGGACGGCATTCTCGGCCGCCGCGCGATCGGCATACGACTGATTCATCAGCCGGCTGATGAGGGCTCGCTGGGCGAAATAGAGATCGGCGGGCGCGGTGATTTGCTGGAACGCGGACCACGCTTTTGCGAGCAAAGGATCCCTCAGTGCG
>DATFHJ010000225.1:0-17695 GCA_035248585.1 Thermoanaerobaculia bacterium | reverse complement strand
GCCGATGACCTCGAGACCTGCACGCTCTTCTTCATCGCCGCCATCAACGCCGCCACGACGCGGCTCTGGATCGCCAGCCCGTACTTCGTCCCCGACGAGCAGTTCATCACCGCCGTGCAGCTCGCCGCCCTGCGCGGCGTCGACGTCCGGATCCTGATCCCGAAGAACAACGACAACGTGCTGGTCGGACTGTCGATGTGGTCGTACCTCCAGGACCTGGAAGGAGTCGGCGTCCGGTTCTACCGCTACACGCGCGGCTTCATGCATCAGAAAGTCACGCTCATCGACGACCGCTACTGCACGATCGGCACGGCGAACTTCGACAACCGCTCGTTCCGCCTCAACTTCGAGATCACGATGGGCATCGCCGACGACGAGCTCGCGTCCCACGTGCGGGCCATGCTCGAATCCGACTTCGCCCACGCCGAGCGGATCTGCGCGGACGATTTGCGGAAGCGATCGTTCGCGTTCCGCTTCGCGGTGCGCGCGGCGAGGCTCGCGGCGCCGGTGCAATAATCGAGATCGTGCGTCGGGCTGTTGTCGCGACCGTAGTGACCGTTGCTGTTCTGGGAGTATCGGCCCCCATTCTCGTGGGAACCCTGCTTTCACGGCCGGTTCAGGCATCTGTCGGAAGGCCTCCACTGGAACTGGGTGCCGGGAACGTCGTCTTTCCCAGCGAGTCGGGAGCGAACGTTCGAGGATGGTGGGCGCCTGCTGTGCCCTCGCGCGGCGCCGTTCTGCTGTTACCCGGCGTGAGAGCAAACCGGCGCTCCATGGTGAATCGCGCGCTGTTCCTCCATCGAGCAGGGTACTCCGTGCTTTTGATCGATCTCCAGGCAACAGGGGAGACGCGCGGGAAATTGATCACCTTCGGCTGGCTCGAACGATTCGACGTGATCGCGGCTGTGGACTTCATTCGCAGAACAGAACCGCAGGCGCGAATCGGGATTATCGGAATGTCACTCGGCGGCGCAGCGGCGGCTTTGGCCGCACCACCGCTCCAGGTCGAGGCGGTAGTTCTCGAAGCTGTTTACCCGTCCATCGATCAAGCCGTCAGGAATCGCTTAGTGATGAGGTTAGGCCGAATGGCCGAAGCGCTCACCCCACTGCTTTTGCTGCAATTACGTCCCCGCATTGGTGTGGACGCAAGCGCAATGAGACCAGTCGACCATATGGCAGCTATGTCCTGTCCTGTTTTTATCATTGCCGGAACGGCAGACCGCCATACTACGGAGCACGACACTCGTCAGCTCTATGCCGCGGCCAATGCTCCAAAGCAACTCTGGCTGGTGCCGGGCGCATCTCACGTCGATATTCAGCGCGCACACCCGGCAGAATATGAAGCTCGCATTTTAAAGTTCTTCGGGAAAGCTTTACAGCGCTGACACGGCCCGGCGCTGGCCCGCCGGCCGAGCCGTAACGCTGCCGCAGGTCATTCCTCAACGATTTGTAGATGAGAGAGATATCAAGCCCGAACTGGCTCTACGTCAAGGCGACGCTCTTCTTGATCCTAGGCGTTACATCGGGAGCTTTGCTGGTGCTCGGAGACGCCGCGCGGCTACGAACCCTCACGTTGCTGGCGCTCTCGGTGTGGTCGTTCTCGCGTTTCTACTATTTCTGCTTCTATGTTCTCGAACGTTACGTCGATTCGTCGTTTCGATTTTCCGGTTTATTTTCCGCTGTCGCGCATGTCCTGCGAGCCAAAGGAAAAACACATCCTGGAAGCGGCGTGCTGCCGCCCGCTCCCCGTTAAACGTCACCGTCCATCAACGTTCGGCGGCTCTGGCGCCCAGAGCCGAGACCTGGACATCGAAGATCGTGATCTTCGATCGGAAGGTCGCGGCTCTGACGTCCAGACCCGAAGATCTGGCGCCCAGAGCCGGGATCTGGGCGTCGAAGGTCGTGACCTTCCCTGCGACGGTCGCGGCTCTGAGAGTCAGAGCCGGGAAGCGAGAAGTTGAGAGCCAGGGTCTGGCGGCCAGAGCTGGAGGACAGGCAGGAGTGCCTGTCCTCCACTGGTTGATCTCAGCGACGGTAACCGTCTTCCAGGAAATCCACGTCCCACGCCGTGAAGACGCCGGAGCGGGTCCACTCGCCTTCGAGCTCGACGTAGTCGCCGGCTCGCACGTCGAGCCGGCGGTCGCGCGAGAGGATGGTCACGAAACTGCCGGTGGCCTCATTGCGCACGACGAACGAGTCGCGGCGGTAGTCGACGCTTTCGACGACGCCGCGGATCGATCCGTCGCTATAGCCGTCGTAGTAGTCGTAGTAGCCGCCGTCGTTGTAATAGCCGCCGAGGCGGATCGTCAGGCCGACGCGGAACCGGTCGTGACGGTAGTACGCCAGCGGGATGTAGAACGGATACGGCGCGCCGACGATCCAGACGCGATAGCCGCCGCCATAGCGGTGCACGCGCGAGACGCGGCCATGGCCGTAGTACGGCTGGCGATAATGATTCGAGCGGCCGTAGCCATAGGACGGCGAGCGGCCGTACGAGCGATTGCGATCATTCCGATCGTAACGGTCGTTGCGGGTGTGGTTGCGGCTGTTGTTGCGATTGTTGCGATCGTAGCTGCCGCGATCGCGCCACTCGCGGTTCTCCCGGCTCGATCGATTGGTGTCGCGGTTGTATCGCTCTGTCCGATTCGTCGATCGATCGGTATTGCGATACGAGCGGTCGTTCCGCTCGCCGCGGACTTCGACGCGGGCGTCGCTTCGCTCCGTCTCCCGCCGCACCGACGAGCGACGTTCGTTTGACGAATTGTCACGGCGCGTCGCGCGCGAACGCTCGCCCGACGACTCCCGCTGAATGCGTCCATGCTCGCCGCGACGCACGCGCGTCTCATTTGACGGACGAGATTCCGCAAAAACGGACGCTCCGACGAGCGTCGTCGCGGCCAGCGCCACTCCGATGCGTGACAGCAACTCCAGTTTCTTCACCAAGTTAGCCTCCAGAACCCGTTTGAACACCGACGGCTCTGTTCGCAAACGGGGAACCAACCGCCGCTATTCGACGACGGGTCGCGCGATCTGCAGCGTCGTATCGCCCGTCGCGTTCTCGATGGCGGCGCCGTAGACGATGGCGCTGCCGGAGTCGACGCTGATCACGACCACGTGATTCGGGCCGAGGAGCGCGCCGGTGAGATCCTCGGCGGTGAACTGCGAGAACCAGTTCGCGGGGAACGGCCGCGTGACCGAGCGCAGCTCGACACCCGCGGCGTCGCGGACGCTGATCGTCATTCCGACTCCCCGCGCGAGCGTACGGATGCCGATGTTGAAGCGCGTGCGCACCGGATCGGCGGGCGCGATGAGCACGCCGCGCGAGCCGGCGAAGAGCGCGCTCGCGGGATCGACCTGCGGCACCTGCACCGCGGGCATTCCGGGCGCCGACGTATCGGCAATCGTCGTCACCGACACGGGCGCCGAGCCGACTGCCGAGATTACATCGACCGAGCCGCTGCCCGTCGCGCCCGCGCTGGCCATGAAATCGGAATAGCGCTTCGTCTCGAACGGCGCGAGCTTGTACGCGAGCGACGGATCATTCACGCCGGCGGAGACGGCGGGCGGATGGACGACGATGCGGCCCGAGATCGCGAACGGATGCGGATTGCTGAGCTGCATCGACGTCGTGAAGTGCGATCCGTACGCGCCCGCCTGGGACGCCACCACGGGAATGATCGCCGTCGGCGGCGCGGCCGGAATCACGCCCGCCGCGTTCACGCGCGTGATGAGGCCGGGGAAGATGTGCACGATGAACACTTCGCCGCTGCGCTGGTCGACGGCGATGCTCGTCGGCGTCGGGAGATTCTCGGCGATCGTGGTCGACTGTCCGTCGGCCGTGAGCATGCGCAGGCGGCCCGGCTTCGACTCGGTCATGCTGGTGCTGAACTCGAGGGCGAGAATCGGATCATTCGTGCCGCTGCCGAGGGGCATCGCATCGATCGCGGAAGTCAGGCCGGTCGCGAACGTCGACGTCACGCCGGTGTGGATGTTCACGCGCCGCACCGCCGCGCTTCCCTGCGGAAACGGGAAGCCGGTCAGGTTCGTCACCAGCAGCTCGTCGCCGCGCAGAGTCACGCTGTCCGGAACCGCGTCGATGAAGGGAGGACCGAACGGCAGCGGATTCGGCAACGCGCCGAACGTCGTCAGCGTCGTGAACTCGCCGCTGCCGGTGTTGACGCGGCGGATCAGATTCTGGCTCGCGTCGACGACGAACGCCGTCGCGCCGAGGACCGCGACGCCGAACGGATTGCCGGCGCGGACGTTGTCCTGGAAATCGGGACGCGGCGACGCGGTGAAGTTCGGGAAATCCGCGACCAGCCGCACCTGCAACGCGCTGCCGGATGCATTCGTGAGCGTCACGCTCTCGCCGCTCTTCAGGCGCGCGTGATCGGAGGGAAGGAGCGAATATCCGCCGCCCGCCAGGTCGAGCGTTCCCGAGAACTGCAGCGCGAGGAGCGAGCTGAGGATCGGCGACGACGGCGTCTCGTTCGGGATCTCGGTTCCGGCGGCCGGTCCGGGCTTCACGCCGTCGCCGGAACCGATCGTGACGTACAGCGTGGTGCCGAGCAACGCGAGGCCCGACGGCCCCGACGGCGCAGCCTCGGCGCCGCTGCCGTTGACGCCCGACGGGAGTCCGTCGATCAGCGTCCTGCGCGCGCCGCTCGTGCGGTCGATGAACGAGACCCGTCCGCTGTTCGACGCCGCCGTTCCTGATTCGGCGACGAGGACATTTCCCTGCTGCGTGAAGATCATGCGCGACGGCGTCTGCAGACCGGCCGCGAACGGCTGGGCGCGGGCGGTGACCGCGGTGAGGACGAGGACGGCGAGGATCAGTTTCTTTCTCATGGCTTCTCCTTTTTGGGTAGCTGGGTTGCTCGGTTGCTCGGTTGCGCGGGGCGCTGAACGACGATCAGGCGGGTGACTTTCTCGACCGTCACCGTGACGATGCGTTTCATGCTCGGAATCTCGGCCGCAACCCGTTCAGAAGTCATGAGAAAGGGGGGTTAGAATTTCTGAGATCTTGTTAGAACCGGCGCAATACGCGTTCGGGCCGTATGTGCTCGATCGTCCGCGGCGGCTGCTCCTTCGGGACGGTGCGGCGGTCGCTCTGACACCGAAGGCCTTCGATCTGCTCGCCCTGCTCGTCGAGCATCAGGGGCGGATCGTCCCGAAGGAGACGCTGATGTCGCGTCTCTGGCCCGATACCGCCGTCGAGGAGAGCAACCTCGCGTTCCAGATCTCCGCGCTCCGCAAAGCCCTCGGCGAGGGGCGCTATGTCGTCACCGTTCCCGGCCGTGGCTATCAGTTCGCCGGCGCCACACCCGCGCTCGAGACGTATGTCGAGCAGGAAGAGCGGACGACCATCACCGTCTCCGACGAGCGCCGCACGATGCCGTGGGTCGCCATCGGCATCGGCGCCACGCTTCTCGTTGCGGCGATCGTCGCCGCCTGGATCCTGCGCCGCCCGCCTCCGCCGCCGCCGTCGCCGAACGTCCGCTCGATCGCCGTGCTCCCGTTCCGCCCGATCGTCGGCGCGCAGCGCGACGAGTCGCTGGAGCTCGGGATGGCCGACACGCTGATCACCCGTCTCAGCCACATGCAGGCCATCGTCGTCCGGCCGACCAGCGCGGTGCGGCGGTACACCGCGCTCGACCAGGACCCGCTCGCCGCGGGGCGCGAGCTGGCGGTGGATTCCGTGCTCGACGGCAACATCCACCGCGCCGGCGACCGGATGCGGGTGACGGTGCGGCTCCTCCGCATCGCCGACGGGACGACGTTATGGGCCGACCAGTTCGACGAGAACGTCCGGGATCTCTTCGCCGTCCAGGACCGCGTCGCCGATGGAGTGGCCCGTTCGATCGCGCCCTCGCTTTCCGGCCGCGACCAGCAGTTACTGCGTAAGCGGACGACCGACGATCTCGCCGCCTGGGACCTGTATGTCAAAGGGCAGTATCTGAGCTTCAGGGACCCGGTCCGCGCGATCGAGTTCTACGAGCGCGCGATCGCCCGGGATCCGAAGTTCGCCGCCGCCTGGGCCGCGACCGCGGATACGTGGCTGTTCCGCGGCCGGTATACGAACCATCCGCCAAGGGAGCAGTTCGAGCACGCGCGCGTCGCCGCGGAGAAGGCCGTCGCGCTCGATCCCGCGCTCGGCGACGCGCACCGCGCGCTGGCGTCGGTCTACGGCGATCACCTCTGGCGCTGGGATGACGCCGACCGCGAGTACCGCCGCGCGCTGGAGCTGAATCCGAACGACGCGATGGCCCACAACGATTACGGGTCCCTGCTCCTGTTCCGGCGGCGCTTCGATGCGGCGCTCGCGCACAGCCGCCGCGCACTCGAGCTCGATCCGTCCTCACCGCTGTTCGGCATCGGCCACGGGGCGGCGCTTCGCTACAGCGGCCGCAACGAGGAGGCAATCCAGCATCTCCGGGAGACTCTGCGCCTGCATCCCAGAATGGTTCCCGCCCTGCTGCACCTCGGGATGGCGCAGACGAACGCAGGACATGCCGCCGAGGGGATGAAAACGTTGCATGACGCCGTCGCGTGGGCGCGCAACAACTCGCAGTTGCAGACGCTCTACGCCTATGCCGCCGCGAAAGCGGGTCATCGCGACGAAGCGCTGCGCATGGTGCGCGACATCGAGGCGCTCAGCGCCCGCGAAAAAGTCGCCGACGCGAACCTCGCCCTGGCCTGGACCGCCCTCGGCGACCACGACAAAGCCTTCGCCTGGCTCGAGCGCGCCTACGCCGACCGCCTCTTCCTTCTCCGCATGATCACCGTGGAACAGGGATACGACCCGCTGCGCAAGGATCCCCGCTACGCGGACCTGGTGCGGAGGCTGGGACTCTAAAACACCTATTCGTCCTCTTCGTCGTACAAGTCCTCTTCGTCATATTCATACCCCAACAAATCCCCCGGCGCACAATCCAGCGCAGCACAAAGCTTCGCCAGCGTCGAAAACCGCACCCCGCGCACTTTGCCCGATCGAAAGAGCGACATGTGCGTCTCGCTGACGCCGATGCGCGCGGCGATCTCCCGCGCCGTCACTTTGCGCTTGCCGAGGATGCGGTCGATGGTGATGACGATCGGCATCAGAACATCTCGTCGAGCTCGGATTGAACGGCGGAGGCGTGACGGAGGACGGCGGCGAGCGCCGTGAAGGCGAGGCCGAGCGCGGCGAGGACGAGGCTCGCCGCATCGAAGGCGATCCAGTGGCCGGGATTGAAGCCGAGAAGACGGCAGGCGCCGGGGACGAGCAGGATGCGCGCGGCGGCGCCGCAGGTGAGCACGATGCCGACGCGGTCGAACATGCGCGTGATCGGCGCGCCGAACCACTCGCCTCGCGCGAACGCCGCGAGCGCCTCGCGCGTCCACCACAGCGCGAGCAGAAACAGCCCTTCGGGGACGGCGCTGACAACCTGACATGCAAACTTGCGAACGCTCTCTTCGGCGAAGCCGCCGCGGAACATTTCGATTCCCGCGGCGCTGAAGCGCTCCAGGACGACGAGCGTGACGCTGAAGATCCAAAGCGCCGTGACCAGCCGGCGCATGCGCGTGCTCACGCGCACGATCGAAGCAGTTGACGGTTTCACTATGCGATGCTACTTTAACTCTTACTTAAAGTCCATGATCCTTGAAACGACAGCCCTCTCCCATCGCTTCGGCACCCAGGATGTCCTCCGCGGCATCAGCCTGCAGGTTCCGGCCGGCAGTATCTACGGCTTTCTCGGACCGAACGGCGCCGGAAAAACAACGACCCTTCGTCTCATCCTCGGATTATTGAAAACGCAACGCGGCGAAATCCGGGTATTCGGCAAGCGATTCCACGAGGATCGCATCGCGATCCTGAAAAATGTCGGCTCCTTGATCGAGAGCCCGTCGCTCTATGATCATTTGAGCGCCAGTGAAAATCTCCGTTTATTACAGATCGTGCATCGCTGTTCGCAGCGGCGCATTGGAGAGGTGCTGGATCTCGTGGGCCTCGCCCACACGGGCACGAAGCGCGTCAGACAATTCTCATTAGGGATGCGCCAGCGCCTGGCCATCGCCGGCGCACTCCTGCATCAGCCGTCATTGATCATCCTGGACGAGCCGACGAACGGGCTTGATCCCGAAGGGATCATCGAGATCCGCAGCCTCCTGACGGCATTGAATCGCCAGCACGGCTGCACCATTGTGGTGTCGAGCCACCTGCTCGCCGAGATCGAGCGCGTGGCCACGCACGTCGGGATCCTCGGCAAGGGCACGTTGCTGTTCCAGGGAACCATTGAAGAATTACGGCAGCGGCGGCAGGAAGTGCTCGCCGTCCGCCTCTCCACCGGCGACAATGACGCCGCGATCCGCGCCATTACGGCCGAAGGCATCGAGGCGCGGATGGATGAGTGCGAAATCGTCCTGCCGGCGCTCCGCGGCGAGCGGATCGCGGCACTCAATCGCCAATTGATCGCGCGCAATGTGGACGTCTATGAAATCCGCATCGTGCGCAATGACCTCGAGTCCATTTTCCTGAACCTCGTGAGGGAGTAAATCCGTGTCCTTTTCGTTCGTCCCCGCCTTCCACAGTGAATGGCTGAAGAAGAGACGCAGCTTCGCATCGGCAATGGTGATCGGAGGAAGTTTCTTCACGCCGGTGATCATCATCGTTGTGCGCCTGCTCCATCGCCGCGGTCTGCCCGCCCTCTACGCCGCGGAAGGATTCTGGCCCGCGCTATGGCGCTCCTGCTGGGAGTCGATGGCCATATTCTTCCTCCCCCTCGGCGCGATCCTCGCCACGAGCCTCATTACGCAGATCGAATTCCGCAGCAACGCCTGGAAACAGCTGCACACACTGCCATTGAGCACCGCCGTCATTTTCCTGTCGAAGCTCGCCGTGATCGTAGTGATGCTCGTCGAGTTTCTCCTGTTGTTCAATGCTGGCATTTATCTGGCCGGCATCGTGCCGTTCCTGCTCGTGCCGGGCGTGCCGCATCCGAAGGGCTCCTTCGCGGCATTGCCGCTCCTGCGCGAAAACGCGTTTTATTTTCTCGAATGCCTGCCGATCATCGCCGTGCAATACCTGATGGCGCTGCGCTCGAACAACATCCTCGTGCCGATCGGCGTCGGCTTCGCGGCCTGGGTCGGCGCGCTCGCGGCCGTGTCCTCGAAAGTCGCGATCTGGTGGCCATACGGTTACACCATCGTTCACTACCTGCGCGACAAGCCGAAAGGGGCGCACTTTGCGGCATACACGCAATTACACTGGCTCGCGTTCGGCGCTTTCGTGTTGTTGACGCTCGTCAGCTACACGGCGTTCGTGATGAAGCGCGAACGGGGGTGAGCTTGCGCGCCGTTCTATTCATCGTCCTCTTTGCGCTGCCGCTGTTCGGACAGGAGACCCTGCACGTCCGCTCGCGCGTGCTCGACGAAACGCGGGACGCGATCGTCCATCTGCCGGAGTCGTACGCGCAGTCGAAGACGGCCGCGTACCCGGTGCTGTACGTGCTCGACGGCGGAAGCAATCATCGGATCGCCGCCGCGGCGAGCGCGTTCCTCGCCGTCCACGGAACGATTCCCGAAATGATCGTGGTCGCGATTCCGAACACGAATCGGATGCGCGACTTCACCCCCGACGCCGGCGCGGCGAAGTTCCTGCAGTTCCTGACGACCGAGCTCGCGCCGCGCATCGAGCAGCGGTACCGCACGCGCCCGATGCGCGTGCTCGCCGGCCACTCGCTCACCGCGCTCTTCACCGTCTGGGCGAAGACGCAGGCGCCCCGCGCGTTCTTCGGCTGGATCGCGCTCGATCCTTCGCTCTGGTGGAACAACGGCGCGGTTCTCAAGCAACTGAACGACGCCCGCCACCTCGTGATCATTCGCAGCGGCGAGTCGCAAAAGCGCCGCGGCGACTTTTCGTTCACGAACCTCGTCCTCCCCGACGAGACGCACGCGAGCCTCCCCTACCGCGGCTTCTACGAATCGCTGAAGCTCCTCTTCGCCGATTACGTATCGCAGGCCGCCACCGTGCACGAGCTGGAGGCGCACTACGAGCGGCTCTCCCGCGAGTACGGCTATCGCGTCGCCATCCCCGACATGGCCTGGTTCGCACTCCTGTATCGCAACGAAGAATCGCGCAACTGGGACGAGGCCGCGCTCGCGCTCGAGCGGCTCGCCGCGCAGTCGCCGCATCACCCCGAGCTCGCCGCCGAGCGCGCGCAGTTGGAGGAGCTGCGGAAGCAGCAGTGAGTCAGATGGGGTTCACGGCTCCAGCTCCTGGCCGAACTGCAGGACGTAGCCGTTGTTCTCGAAGATCGCGAACTCGCGCATGCCGTAGTCGAAGCTCTCGATCGGATAGCAGATGTTGGCCAAGTCCCGCAGCTGCTGCCACAGCTCATCGACGTGATCGCAGCGGAAGTACAAGGAGCCGGTGAAGACCGGCTTCTCGAAGGGCAGATGTGCGTTCGGGAGCGCGAGCATCACAGCCACTCCATCGCGACTGAGACTCGCCCATCCGACCTCCTCGTCCATCGCGTCACATGTGAAGCCGAGAACGTCTCGATAGAAGTCGACGGTGACGCGGAAATCGCGCGTGTAGAGCGTGGGCGTGAGTTTCTGAAGCGTCACGTTTCGCCTCGCTTGATGATGATCGTTCGCGAGCTTCGCGTGATAGCTAACGATGTGGCGACCACTGCCGCCAACGTTCGCAAACCGGTACACTCAGATGGTGGCGAACACCATGACGATCGATGTCGATGCGGTCTATGAGAAGGGTGTGCTCCGACTGAAACAACCGGTCGATCTGCCCCAAGAAGCCGAGGTGCACGTAACGATCCAGACGGATACGGAAGCCAAAACACCGATGGTACGCCGCCTACGAGAGCTCCCGCTCCGAGATCCTGAAGCCGGGGATCACGCCGCTCGGCTGGGACGAGATCGACGAGGAAGTCTCCCTGCGCCGCGGCGCGTGGCGAGAGGGCTCGTGAAGCGGACGTTCGTTGATGCAGGTGTACTGATTGCGGCCGCTCGCGGCGGCAATGTTCAAGCGGCTCGAGCGATGGAAGTCCTCGATGATCCGGACCGAGAGTTCGCCGCAAGCCCTTTCCTCCGTCTCGAAGTCCTCCCTCAATCCATCTTCAACAAACGCGAAGCCGAACGAGAGTGCTACGAAGCACGGAGAAACGTTCCGGTCGATCCATCGCGCACGCGCAGTGCTCGTGCTCACCATTCATATAGATACCTGACGCGTGCGGCGACCCTGCCCTAGACGTACGCATCGCGCAGCAGCGAACCAGATCGGCTACGGATTGTCCGCAGGTGCTCGACCGCTCAGGACGGCGATGAGCTTCAGTAACGCGGGGACTGCCGCGGCGATGGCGGTGATGATTCCGCTGGTGTAATTGATCACGTCTTTCTGCGAAGTGAAGATGACGGTCACACCGGCGATGATCAGCACCGTAACGGCGATGCCGAGAGAGGTCCATCGCGGCATCCCGGTCTCACGTTCAGCGGCGGCGACTTGCTCCGGTTTCACCGTGGCCATGACGAAGCGCTCGAGTCCGGGAGTGATCAGCTCCAGTTCCGGAGAGCGTTGAACCAATCCGCGCCCCATCAGCCGTTTCAGCACATCGGAGTTTTTCTCATTCACCAGTCCGTCTCGGGCAAGTTGATACATCACCAGGCGCTCGTCCGGCGCCGAGTCGGCCCAGATGCGCTCGAAGACAAAGCGATTCTCGTCTTTCAACAGCTTGGGAACCGGTGCTGCGTTTGCCGCGTCTCCCAGGTGCGCAAACTGCGCGAACAGCTGCTTCCATCGCTCGCGTGTCTCGTTCGAGACCATTTCGAGAAGAGTGGCGGCGCTCACGCGCGAGATGACTTGAACCGCTCGCCGTTTTGCGCCGAGGACATCTTCCATGAACGAGAGAAGATCGTCGCGCGCGTCCGAGAAAAACACGTCCGTGAAATCGTCGAGTACGAGATCGATCATCGGCGACTCTGCGTCCACACTGGCCCGAAGCGCACTCCATCCCTTCCGGTTTCGAACTACGTGCATCAGCCGCAGCACGCCTGGCGACTGCACCGTCTCGGGAGCCGGGTCGACGACGAAGAGATTTTCTCCCGCGCTTTTCTTCAGCGTTTTGGGAGATTGCCAATCCGGCGGCTCGACGCGATAAAGAAAGACATGCAGGCCCATGAAACCGACGCCGCTGAAGGGGAGATAGAAAAAGAGAAAAAGGCCCGTGATCCAAAAGATCGTGCGAACCCGGTCGAAGACGCCCGGGTGGAATGGTCGATCGATTCCATCCTGCATGCCTGCCAGCGCTGCCGGGTCGCCGACGAAGGAGTCAGGCGGAGCGGGACAATGCAGATCAGCCGTGGGCGGAGCTTGAGGAGAGAACCACTGCTGCTGGTGCATCACCATCGGCAGCGGCGTCAGGACCATCAGTTCGACGGGGCGTGGCCCACCATAGAGTTTCGCTACCGTGTGCGCATCGAACTCCACTTTCTTCTGAAAGAGCAGTGCGTAAGGATCGCGGCACCAGCGCCAGGTGTGATCGGACGCGGTGTTGAACTCGAGATTGCGCAGGGCGACGGAGCCTTCGGAGTAATGCGGCAGAAGCAAGGAGATCGACTGCGGAAACCAAGCCGGCTCGACGGAGTCCTCCCGGCACTTCAGAAGGATTCGCCGATCTTTCGCCGGGCGCTTCTTCCGCTGATTCGCCTCGTCGATGGTCATCGGGCGCGGTGTCGTGGCCCGCGGCGCCACCGTCCACGCCGAATCGAAGATGTATGGAATCGTGTAGCAGTCGAACGCGATGCGTGGCTCGCGCATGCTGATCCGCTCGAGTAGAACAATGCGCTTTTCCAGCAGGTCGGCCAGTACGAGTTGTGAATACTTGATGCGCGCCTCACTACCGAGCCGCGTCGCTACCTGAAGGAACGCAAATGCCGGGATCATAGCAATCCCGACGACCATGAGCATTCCACTGAGCTTATAGGCGATGAACGTTTCAATCCTTCCCATCTCGGCCCACGGCTGCTTCGGCACGAGCATCGGCAACAAGGGAATCGCGATGAGAAGCGCGAGCAGCCAAAGCGTGCGCGGACCGTGGGTTTCGCTGACGATCGGCGCCAGCGATGCCGAAGTCACCACCCACATCCAGAAGCTCGTCAACAGCGTCCAGACGGCGAGGCCGATTCCGCGTTGCTTCCGCTCCTTGGGATCCGTGCTGGCGATGATGAACGCCGTACAAAGGCCGCGCAACGGCGCTAGAAACGCAACGTACAACGCTTCCCACGAGTCGAGGAACAGGACGCAAGCGGTAAAGGCCATGACCTCGAGAGTGAGCGCGATCGCTGCGGAGAAGTACTCCCACCATCCCTTATGGTTCGGCCACAGCCAGGGCGCGCGGTAGCGTGGGTTGACGGCAGCGAGGAATACGAATGCGGCGGCGTAGACCGCCGCGTACAAAGCCAGCAGCAGCGCCGTCAACGCCACGATTTCGGAGTTGACCGACCGCAGGAGCAGTTCCTCGCGCATCGTGATGACCGTCCAAGCCGTTCCGGGCACAGGTGCGACGTAGAGCTGATAGTCGTTTCCCCAGTAGCGGGCGCTGATTTGCGCATCGCGGCGGGCATACACCGCTGCGCGCAACTGGCGGTCATCCTCCGTTTCCCTGAAGAAGTTCTCGTGCAGTGCGCGGTGCTTGTCGCTGTGAAACTGGACGATCCCTCGATCGTCGATCACGGCGAAGCCGAAACCGGGCGGTACCACCGGATCGATGAAATGAATGAATCGGAGCGAGGCAGCGAAGACCCGGTTCGGATCCCTGGACGGAACGGCAACGATGGTCTGCGGATCGTCGCGCGACGGCACCACCTCGACGATGACTTCATGGGGCACGTCTCGCCGATCCTTTGTCCGTTCGAGGATCGTCCACCAGTTGTTGTTCTTCACGTCCGAGAAGAAGCGCCGGCGCCCGAGGGAGGTTTTGGGAGGCGCTTTCCCACGGATCGCTGCAGTCGCAGTGGTGTTGCCTTGCGCGTCTGCCCATACGAGTGATTCGATGTAAGGCTGTTGGAACAGCTCCTGTTTCGTCCAGTCGACCGTGTAGTCGTCCATCGACGCGGTCAATCCCTGCGACGAATCGCGTAATGCCTCGGCGGCGACGGCAGAGCGCGTCAGGTCTCGAAGGATGTCGCGGCGCAGGTTGTTCGCATACTTCGCAAGCAATTGATTTTCAAGCGAATACATCCGCCGGTACGTGACGGTGTCCGAGATGACCACGGTGAGCACTGCCGAAGCAACGACGGCGGCCACGGCAGCCAGCACGACGTCGACGGCGCGCAAGGGTGCTCCTTTCGGCAGAGCGACGATGCGGCTGAACGGGAACGAGCACGCCAGCAGAACGAGAATCCCGATGCCGATGAGAACGAGAGAATCGGAAATGGCCATCGCCTGGCCGCGCAGCTTCGGCTTTCGAATTAGCGCACCGACCAGGAGGTCGGAGCCGCCGCTGTCCTCCCCCATCCCGTTCGTGGCAACGGCGTCTCCGCTCTCGAGCTGGAATCGGACCGGTTGTGTAAAAAGGTAGTACTCCGTTTCATTGATACGTACTTCGGTGCGGCCGCTCGCGCCCCGGAGCTCGCGCACGTTCAGCGGCGACCAACTGCGGAAACCGTCGCGCCGCTCGAGCGCGCTGAGATCCTTTACGACTACGCCGTCGGCAACCCGGCCGTCCGGCGGCTCGTGGTTGCGAACGTTCAACAAAGGTGGAAGCGGAGGATGGGTTGCGGTCGGCGTCTGCGCCAGGATTTTCCCATTGGTGGTCGTAAGGAGAAGAACCTCGAAAACGCCGAGGAACGACTGTTCGAAGAATGGATGGACATACTTGTCGATCGGCACCACGCCGGCGGCTTCTGTATTTGTTTTCTCAGCGAAGCTGCGGATTTCCAGATGCGGCTTCGGGGCAGCCGTGGTGAGCGTGAGTGTCAACTCTTTGCGCACCAGGCCGGAGGGAGCAGCCCGTTCGCTCTTCAGATCGACGAAGTCCGCGTATGCGGGAGGAGACTTCGCCAGCAGATTGTCGGCCGGACCCGCAGCTGCGATATCCAGCACTGTTTGCGCATGTCCATCGATTTCCGACTCGATTTGCGCGGCGAGAGTCGAAAGAGCACGGAGATCGCGTGCACTGAAAGAATCGATGCGCGACAGGACATACCAAGCGTAACCACCGATTAGAGCCGCAGCGCTGACGAGCAATACCACAACTCCGGCAAAGCGCCGAGCGCGCGGCATACGGCCGTCATCACTATCCGTTTTTTTTGCCACTTTTCATAATAGGAGTGCCAAAACAGCACGATTTCCTTACCCTCCGCTCGGGACGTATTCAGACGTAGACGTCGCGCAACAGCTCCGCGGCCGAGACGTCGAGCCGCTCGTCATGCCGGATCTCATCGAACCTCCGGATGAGATCCTCGGCGCGCACATGGCGGCGATGCGCGCCGGAGTAGTCGGCGTGCACGCGTCCCTGATTCATCATCACGATGCGGTCGCCGAGCGTCGCGGCCTGTTGCATCGAGTGCGTCACCATCAGCGTCGTGAGCTTGTGCTGCGACACGATCCGTTCGGTGAGGCGCACGATCTGATCGGCGCTTTTCGGATCGAGGGCCGCGGTGTGCTCGTCGAGCAGCAGCAGATCGGGACGCCGCCACGTGGCCATGAGCAGCGTCAGCGCCTGCCGCTGGCCGCCCGAGAGCGTGCCGATCGGATTGTGCATGCGCATCTCGAGCTGCATGTTCAGCGTCGCCACGCGGTCGCGCAGCTCGTTCTGCATGCGCGCCGGCAGCAGACGGCCGACGCCGCGCGGGAGTCCGCGCCGCGCGGCGAGTGCGAGATTCTCGGCGACCGTCATCGACGGCGCGGTGCCGCTGAACGGATTTTGAAACACGCGGCCGATCATCGCCGCGCGCCGGTGCTCGGGCCAGCGCGTGACGTCCCTGCCGGCGATCGTGATCGCGCCGCGGTCGACGATGAACGTGCCGGCGACGGCATTGAGCAGCGTCGATTTTCCCGAGCCGTTCGTGCCGATCACGGTGACGAACGATCCCTCCTCGATCTGCAGCGACACGCCGCGCAACGCACGCACTTCGTTCGGCGTGCCTTCGAAGAACGTCTTCTGCAGCTCACGAAGCTGGAGCATGCCGCCTCACTTTCAGCTTCTGCATCAGCGTCGGCACGACCAGCGCGCCAAAGACGAAGATCGCCGTCACGAGCTTCAGGTCATTCGGATTCAGTCCCCACCGCAGCGCGAGGGCGATGATCAAACGGAAAAGCACCGAGCCGAGGATCGTGCCGGTCAGCGCCGCGCCGACGCTGTCGCTGCCGATCAGGGCGCGGCCGATGATCACGCTGGCCAGGCCCCACACGATCATGCCGATCCCCATCTGCACGTCCGCGAACCCTTGGTACTGCGCGAGCAGCGCGCCGGAGAACGCGACGAGGCCGTTGGAGATGCAGAGCCCGAGCACGATCATGTTCTCGACGCTCACGCCGAGGGCGCGGATCATCTGCTCGTTGTCGCCGGAGGCGCGCATCGCGCTGCCGAGGTTCGTGTTGAAGAAGAGCCAGGCCACGAGCGCGATGAGGAGGACGAGCGCGGCGATGAGCACGAGCGAGCCGACGTCGCGCGCGCTCACCGGCCAGCCGAGGAGCGTCGCCGAGTCGTGGCCCGTCATCCAGCGGCCGAGGCTCTGCGCGTACGTCGTGAGCGTCGTGACGGAGAGCAGCGGCACGTTGCTCGATCCCATGACGTGCAGGTTGATCGAGTAGAGCGCGGTCATCACCAGGATGCCGGAGAGCAGCTGATTGATCTTGAAGCGCGTGTGCAGCACGCCGGTGCAGAGTCCGGCGAGGCAGCCGGCCGCGAACGCGGCGGCGCTGGAGGCGAGCGGATGAACCCCGCGGGTGAGCATCGACGCCGCGACCGCCGCGCCGAAGGTGATCGAGCCATCGGCGGTGATGTCGGCGAACTTGAAGACGCGGTAACTGATGTAGATACCGAGGGCCAGCACCGAGAGAATCAATCCGATCGTCCACGCGGAGAGCAGGAGCGTCACGCCGCACCTCCTTCCGCGATCGGGAAGACCCAGCACGCGCCGCGCTGGAATTCGCTTTCGCCCGCGCCCTCGATCGGCCGCGCGTCGCGCAACAGATGTACGACGGAAAGCACGCTGCGCGGCTGCAGCCACGTCGAGATGATTTGTCCCACCGGGAGTTTTCCGCGCGGCAGCGAACGGAACGCCGTCACGATCGCGTGGAAGTGTCCCTGGTGCTCGTCGCCGAGCGGCCGGAGAAATGGAGCGAGCGATGCGGACGGCGACGTCGATGCGATTCCGACGACGAGACTGCTGAAGCGCGCGAACTCGCGCTCGGGCGTGAAGGAGAACCATTCGCGCACGGCGGGGAAATCGAAGTTGACGGCATCCGCTGTCGCGGGCGAGCGGCGCAGGCGCGCGGATACGAGGCCGGCGATGTCGGCGGCCATCACGATGCCGACGGTCGGGGTGCCGGCGAGCGACGCACACGCCTTCACGATGTCGCTCAGCGGAACGCCGGCATCCGGCGAATTCGATTCGAAGCGCAGCTGATGGCTCGGCGCGCCGCGAAACGCGATCGCGTACAGAGCCTGCACCGCGGGCACGAGTCCGACGGTGC
>DATFHJ010000224.1:0-11693 GCA_035248585.1 Thermoanaerobaculia bacterium | reverse complement strand
TCGGCACGTCGCTGGTCGCGCTGGAGAACAGCCTGCGCGACGCGCTCGCAAAAAAGACGGACACGATCGACATCGCCAGGAAGCTCCTCGGCGTGCAGGCCTACCGCGCCTTCTCGCCGCTGCTCGCGGAGCTGATGGACGAAGACGACCGGCGCCGTTACGCGATCGAGAAAGACGTTCGGGTGCGCATGCCGGACGGCGGCACCGTCTGCGCGCTCATCATCCGCCCGCGCGGCGACCGCCGTCTGCCCACGCTCTTCAACTTCACCATCTACGCCGACGCGCAGCTGAACTACGACGAGGCGCGGCGCAATGCGTCCAACGGCTATGCCGCGGTCCTCGGCCTGATTCGCGGCAAGGGCTGCAGTCCCGACGTGGCCGTTCCCTACGAGCACGACTCGGCCGACGCCGCGGCCACGATCGACTGGATCGCCGCGCAGCCGTGGAGCGACGGCCGGGTCGGCATGTACGGCGGCAGCTACGAGGGCGGCACAACCTGGGGCGCGGCGAAGCGGATGCCGAAGGCGCTGAAGGGAATCATGACCGGCGCGCCGGTCGCGCCCGGCCTCGACGTGCCGATGGAAGGCAACGTCTTCTGGAGCTTCGTCTATCCCTATCCCTTCTACACCACGAACACCCGGATGCTGGACAACGCGACGTACTTTGACAGCGCGCGCTGGACGCGGCTCGATCGCGAGTACTACACGAGCGGCCGCGCGTATCGCGACCTCGAGAAGATCGACGGCACGCCGAACCCGATCTTCAACCGCTGGCTCGCGCATCCGTCCTACGACGCGTACTGGCGGAGCATGATCCCGTATGACAAAGAATTCGCGCGCATCAACATCCCGGTGCTGACGACCGCCGGCTATTACTACGGCGGCCCCGGCGCGGCCGTGTACTACTTTCAGCAGCACACGAAGCATCGCCCGAACGCGGAGCACTACCTCGTCATCGGTCCGTACGATCACGTGCGGGGCCACAGCGGCACGATCAACGTCCTCGGCACGCGCGTGTTCACGCAGCTCGCCGGCTACGAGCTCGAGCCGGCCCTGCACCTCGACATCGGCGAGCTGCGCTACCGCTGGTTCGACTATGTGTTCGGCCGAGGGCCGAAGCCGGAGTTGTTGGGGGACAGGGTGAACTACGCGGTGGTGGGCGCGAATCAGTGGAAGCACGCGCCGTCGATCGCGGCGATGTCGACGCGGAAGATGAGACTCCCGATCGAGGGAACGCTGACCGTCAACATGGCCGACCGCTCCGACGTCGATCGCGAAGTGCCGGGCGGCGGTGTGATCGACAAGGCGATCGACACGGCGAACGGGCTAAGGTTCGTCAGCGATCCGATTCCCGGGCCGGCGGAGATCAGCGGCCTCTACTCCGGCCATCTCGAATTCATCACGAACAAGAAAGACTTCGACTTCAACATCTCGCTCTACGAGTGGACCGCCGCCGGCGATTACGTCCAGCTGGCGCCGTACTGGGCGCGCGCGAGCTACGTTGGCCATCAGGGCGAGCGACGCCTGCTCACGCCCGGCAAGCGGCAGCGGCTCGACTTTCAAAGCATCCGGCTCACGAGCCGGAAATTGCAGCCCGGCAGCCGCATCGTGGCAGTGGTGAGCGTGATCAAGGAACTCGGCCGCCAGCTCAACTACGGCAGCGGCAAAGAAGTGAGCGCGGAAATGAGCGCGGATGCGGGTGAGCCGCTGGTGATCCAATGGCTCGGTGGGAGCTGGCTCGAGCTACCGGTGACGCCTTAGTGAAGCTCGCGCGCGCAGCGATCGATCTCGTGGCGCAGGTTCACCACGTACTGCTGGATCTGCGCATCGAGCTGCGTGCCGTTGCCGGCGGCTTGTTTCTCCAGCGCCTTCTCCAGCGCCGCGGCATCGGCGGTGATCCGCTGATAGCCGTAGCTGCCGCCGGCGCCCTTGAGCTGGTGCGCGAGATAAGTGATGCGCTCGAGCGACTGCTCCGGCGCGCTCTCCAGCGCCGACTGCATCTCGCTCACTTTCTCGCGTGCCTCGTCGAGAAATTCGCGCTTCAGGTCGTTCAGCTCCAGGTCCACCATCGTCCCGTCGGCGCTGTTGCACGCGGTATGCCGCTGATTAGGTATCAGGGGATAGGTGTGTTAGGTATTAGGTGCGGGAACGCGTCACCCTATACTTCAAGAGTGGAAACACTCGTGGTGCCCCGCGCGGCGTTCGACAACGAAGATCCGTGGGGCACGCCGCAGCAGTGCACCCCCGTACGCCTCCGCCGCGCCACGGATGCCACGGCGCCGCGGCTGGCCACGAGCGTGGCGGCCTGGTACGACGACGAATTCCTGAGCGTGCTGTTTTGCGCGACGGACGATCAGGTGACGGCCACGCACTACCAGCACGACGCGCCGCTGTACGAGCAGGACGTCGTCGAAGTCTTCTTCGCGCCGGGCGACCTCGCCGAGTATTACGAAATCGAAGTAAGCCCGCGCGGCACGATCTTCGACGCCCGGGTGCGGTCGCCGGATGGCGTGCGCGCAACCATGCAGGTCGACAGGGACTGGAACTGCGACGGATTGTTTGCAGCGGTGCGGCAGGTCATCGAGTCGAGCGGCGCGATGACGATCGACACGATCGTGCGCATCCCGTTCACTTCGCTCGAGCGAAGCGCGCCGAACGCGGGCGAAACATGGCGCGGCAACTTCTTCCGCATCGATCGTCACCAGCGCGGCGACGAGTTCAGCGCCTGGCAGCCGACCATGCGCACGCCGGCGGACTTTCACGTGACGGCCGCCTTCGGCGCGCTCCGGTTTGCGTGAATGTTGCAGGCGAGCCCACGCGTGCGGAAAACCATCCTCTTCCTAACCCTGGTCCTCTCCCTCGGCGCGCACGCGGGCGAATGGGGCTCGCGCGGCGTGAGCCGCTCCTTCCTCGTCGACGGCGATCGTCTTTTCGCCGCCGACAGCCGCGGCGTCAGCGTCTACGACATCTCCACTGCCACGCCGCGCCGGCTCGCCGTCGCCACGGGCGACGATGAAACGCGCGACCTCGCGCTGCAGGGCTCCACGCTCCTCGTGGCCACCGCGCGCGGCATCGATCGCTTCGCCGTCGCCTCGAACGGCACGCTCACCCGCCTCGACACCGCTCGCGAGCTTCGCGACGTGCAGACCGTCGCCGCGAGTCCGCAGCTCATCGCCGCCGTCAGCGGCTTCGAAGTGAGCGTGTTCGATCCTTCGTTCAACCGCGTCCGCCACTTCCGCTTCAGCGTGCCGGTGCGCACGATCGCGTTCGTCGGCGAGTTGCTGTACGTCTCCGTCTCCGAGACCGCGATCTTCGTCTACGACCCCGTGACCGGCGAACAGCTCGCCGATCTCCCCGTCGACGCGAGCGACTTCGCCCGCGCCGGCTCGATCCTCTGGGCCAGCAGCGTCTCGCAGGGCCTCGTCGCGCTCGACATCAGCGAGCCCGCCGCGCCGCAGATCATCAGCCGTACCCAGCCCGGCGTCCTGAAGCTCAACGCCGTCGCCGCCAGCGGCTCCCGCGCGTACGCGATCGAGCTGCCCGACGTCCTCTACGTCTTCGATGTCCAAAATCCCGCGGACGTAAAAGTCACATCCACGATCCGCGAATGGGTGCACACGATCGGCGCGAAAGACACGCGCCTCTTCGCCTCCGGCACGCGCATCGACGCCGAAGGATTGCCGTACGAGACCGGCGTGCCGGTGCGCGTGTATGACGCGTCGAACGTTGCCTCCCCGCGCGTCGCCGGACAGTTCAACGATCTCGCCGGCCCGGTCACCGGCGCCTGGACCGACGGCTCGATCGCCATCATCGTCGACGCGCCGTATCTGCGTATCCTCGACGTCTCGAAGTCCGATGCGCCGCGCGAGCTGTCATCGGTGCTCGTGCCCGACATCCAGGATTCCGTGCGCGTGAAGAACGGCATGGCCATCCTGTACGGCCGCAGCAACGTCAACTTCATCGACGTCTCCGACATCTACAAGCCGAAGTACCTCGGCACGTGGGACGGCCTCGGCCACCCGCGCGGCGCCGCCGCCTTCATGCGCGACACCATCGTCGAGGCCAACGAGACCGGCGGCTTCCACATCGTCGACTACAGCGATCCGGCGAGCCCGCGTCTCATCGCCTGGCGCATCTGGCATTACCACGACGTCGTCGCGGGCGACGACGCGGCGTACGCGTTCGAGCTGCTCTCGTTTCTCACGATGGACATCAGCGACCGCAACAAAGTCGTCGTGACGGAAACGCGTAACGTCGAAGGCTACATGCAGATGGACACCGTGCCGCCGAACTCCGGCTCGCCGCAGTACCTCGTCTGGCGCGGCGTCGATCATCTCGTGCTGCTCTCGCTGCTCGAAGACCGCTTCCACCCGCGCGAGATTGCGCGCATTCCGATTCCGCAACCGCAGATGTTCGGGACCTCGGCGAGCAGCATTTTCGTCTCGGCAGACGGCGCGATCTCCCGCGTCGATCTCGCCGATCCCTCTCTCCGCCTGGCCGACACCGGCTGGCGCGCCCTCGCCCCGCAGCAGATTGCCGCCGCCGGCGAAAAGGTCGTGATCGCCGATCGTTATTCAGTGCGCGTTTTCGGCCCGGATACGGCCGCCCCCCCGCCTCCGCCACCCCCGCCGCCGCCCCCGCCAGGGAAGCGGCGAGCGTCACGACATTGACGCAAGTGGTGGAATGGAACAGAGTTTTTCTGATTTGTAAACGTCAATCCCGGCTGACGAATATAGATTAAGCGGCGGTCAGGGAGATCTTTTGTCCATGTTCCACAGCCTCTCCAGAACGATCCTCGTGGTGTTGCTCGCCACGGTCGCCGTCTACGCGGACGATCCGAAGTGCGGAGCGTCGAAGAGCGAGTGCGACCAGCGCATCCGGCAGATGCTCGCCGGAAAGCGGTTTTTGGGGGTCACGATCGAGGAGCAGAAGGCCGGACTGGTGGTCAAGTCGATCACCGCGAACAGTCCTGCCGAGCGCTACGGCCTGAGGACGGGCGACCGGTTGATCGCCGTGAACGGCAGATCGCTCACGGCGGCGTCGGCGGCCGACTTCAAGCGGATCGTTGCAGGAGCCCGCGAGGACGGAAAGCTGTGGGTGATCATCTGGCGGCGCGGCGCGTATCGACGGATCGATGCGCGGCTCGAGCCGTACACGAAGGAGCAGATCGACAAGATCATCGCTGCCCACCTGTCCGAGAGCCATACGGTCACGGCTGGAGCGCAGTGACGATGCTTGTCGGCCCCGGCCGATGCTTGATGCGTTTCTCGCGAAGTTGAGAGGGCTCTCCCGCAAGGGAGCGCATCCGGAACGCGTCTCCATTCTCCTTCCGTTCCTCATCATCTCCCTCGGCCTCGGCGCGCTGGCCTACCGCTCCTACGTCCTTTCCGTGAAAACCGAGCGCGGCGTCACCGCGCTGGCCGGCCAGTCCGCGGGCTACGCCGCGGAGATCACGGCCCTGCGCCTCGACGCCGCCGTGGCGGCGGAGATCGGACGCGTTGCCGAGGAGTGGCAGCAGATCGAGCGGCGCGGGCCCGACCGGACGGTGAAGCCGCAGCCGCGCTCGTGGCCGAACTTCGCCGCGCTGCGCGACTGGGTCCAGGAGCACGATTGGATTTCGACCGCGGTCTACGTCCCCGACTACGATCCCGCGAGCAGCATCTACGCCGCGGAGGTCTCGGCCCCGCGGAAATCGCGCCTGCGCCTCACGCGCGAGTTCTTCACCTCCACCGGCACGGTGAAGTACGACTACGACCCGCAGCGTTTGATCGCCGAGGTGCAGGGCGCCGCGCGCGGCACCCTCGGTCTCAAGCAGCAGGCCGACGTCTCGGTCGTGCGCAGCACCGACAAGGGCCTCAAGAAAATCGAGCACGGCTTCGCCTTCACGGCGAGGCTCGCGCCGCCGCTCGATGCCTTCGCCGTCCGCGCCGTCGTGCGCACCGAATACGTCGGCGGACGCGGCTGGCAGAACCACCGCACGATGAGCTTGTGGCTGAGCCTCGTCGCGCTGTTGCTCACGGGCCTCGGCGCTTATCTCGCGCTTCGCGGCATCAACAAAGAAACCGAGACGATGAAGCTGCGCGGCGCGCTCATCGCCAACGTCTCGCACGAGCTGCGGACGCCGCTGTCGATGATCCGGCTTGGCGCCGAGACGCTCAAGCGCGGCAAGCTGCACGCGCACGAGCGCGCCGAGATCGAAGACCAGGTGCTGCGCGAAGTGCTCCTGCTCTCGCATCTCGTCGAGAATGTCCTCGACGTCGCGCGCATCCAGAACCGCAGCACGAAAGCGCTGGCGTTCTTCCCCGTCGCGCCGCGCGACCTGATCCGTAACCTCGTCTCCACGTACGAGTCGTGGATCCGCAGCAAGGGCTTCACCGTCGCCCTGCATCTCGACGACACGATCGAGGAACAGTTCTGGGACCGCGACGCCGTCTCGCGCGCGCTTCTGAATCTGATCGACAATGCGATCAAATATTCGGGCGAGGACAATCGGGCCATCGACGTCATCCTCCGCCAGAGCGAAGAGCACGTGATCATCGAAGTGAAGGATCACGGCATCGGCATCGACGCGAAAGATGCGGCCAGGATCTTCGATCCGTACTATCGCGCCAAATTCTCGGATACCACCACGCGCCGCGGTGCGGGACTCGGCCTGACGCTCGTGCAGCAGATCGTCGAATCGCACGGCGGACGCGTCGAGCTCGAATCCGTTCCCGGCAGCGGTTCCACGTTCCGGTTGCTGTTTCCCCGCGGTCTCAGTGGCGCGCCTGAGAAAGTCCCGGCCTTGCGTGCACGTGAAGCGTTTTAGAAACTTCCCCCTGCTCCAAGCGTAACTAGTTCGAAATGGAGACAATGATGACGAAGATTCTGATCGTGGAGGACGAGGCCGGACTCCGCCAGGGGCTGGAGATCAATCTCCGCCATGAGAACTATGAAACCGTGACCGCCGGCGACGGCGAAGAGGCGATCCGGCTGTACCACCAGGAATCGCCCGACCTCATCCTGCTCGATCTGATGCTGCCGAAGAAGAGCGGATTCGAAGTGCTGGACCACATCCGCAAGGTCTCGAAAGTGCCGGTGATTCTTCTCACCGCGCGCGGCCAGGAGACCGACAAGGTCCGCGGGCTGCGCGGCGGCGCGGACGACTACGTCACCAAACCGTTCGGCGTGCAGGAACTCTTCGCGCGCATCGACGCGGTCATGCGCCGGAGCGAAGTCGTGACCCAGACCTCGAAGGCGATCTGCGAAGACACGCTGATCCGCCTCGATCCGGCCACGCGCGAGGCCTCGGCGAACAACCAGAAGCTCAAGCTCTCGCCGAAAGAGTTCGACCTGCTGATGTACCTCTTCAAGAACAAAGAGCGCGTCGTCCCGCGCGACGAGCTGCTCTCGCGCGTCTGGAACTATCGCGTCGACCTCAACCTCAACAGCCGCACCGTCGACACCCACGTCACGCGCCTGCGCCGCAAGCTGCAGAAAGCCGTCGGCACCGACGCCGCCGTGATCGTGGCCGTGGCCAAGATCGGCTACCGTTACCTCGGCCAGGCCAGCGGGAGCGCCATCGAGCATTAGTGGCTGTTCGGAACGCCGCCGTCTCGGCGGCTGATGTGGCGGCGTCCCGCGCCGCCACCCGGCCCCGGGCGGCGAGACGCCGCCCGATCAGCCGGCGAGGACGCCGGCGTTCCGCCGCGGCGCCCGCCCGCTCCACGCGGTAGATGTACAATTCCTTGACCCGAGCCCATTCCGGCCCGGGTCTTTTTCTTTTTGGTAAAGGAGCACACATGTCTGAACGGATCTACGACAACATCACGGAGCTCATCGGAAACACGCCCCTCGTGCGCATTCGCAAAGTCGGCCCGCAGAATGCGGCCGAGGTCGTGGCGAAGCTGGAGGCGTTCAACCCGCTGTCGTCGGTGAAGGACCGCATCGCGGTCTCGATGATCAACGAAGCCGAGAAGTCGGGCGAGATCGGGCCGGGCTCGACGATCGTCGAAGCGACCAGCGGCAACACCGGGATCGGACTCGCGTTCGTCGCCGCGGCGAAAGGCTATCGCTGCGTGCTCGTCATGCCCGACACGTTCTCGATCGAGCGGCGCAAGCTCCTGCAGGCGTTAGGCGCGGAATTGATCCTCACGCCGGGACCGGCCGGCATCAAGGAAGCGCAGCGCGTCGCCGGCGACTACGCGGCGAAGACGCCGGGCGCGTGGCTCTCGCGGCAGTTCGACAATCCGACGAACCTGAAGATCCATCGCGAGACGACGGCGCGCGAGATCCTGCGCGACACCGGCGGACGCGTCGACGCGGTCGTCGCGGGCGTCGGCACCGGCGGCACGGTCACGGGTGTCGGACAGGTGCTGAAGCAGGAGCTGGGCAAGGACAAGATCCGCATCGTCGCCGTCGAGCCGGTCGAGTCGACCGTGCTCAAAGGCGGGCCGCACGCGCCGCACAAGATCCAGGGCATCGGCGCCGGACTCATCCCGTCGATCTACGACGCCAGCGTCGTCGATCAGGTCATCGACGTGGCATTCGACGACGCGATCCGCGTCGCGCGCGCGTTGTCGAAGGAAGAAGGGCTGTTCGTCGGCATCTCCGCCGGCGCGGTGGCCTGGTCGGCGTTCGAAGTGGCGAAGGAGCTCGGGCCGGGCAAGCGCGTCGTGGCCGTGCTGCCGGACACCGGCGAGCGCTATCTCTCGACCGCGCTCTTCGAGTACACCGACGTCGTGAATCAGCCGGCGACCACGCCGCAGATGTGGGCCGAGATGCAGGCCGCGGCCGCGTCAGCGAATGCGTGATTCGACCGTCGCATGGATTTCCGCGGCCGCGCACGTCGTGGCCGCGGTCTTCATGCTGTTGTTCCTGCGCGAAGCACTGCCGCCCGCGTCCGACGACGCGCGCATTGCGTACATCACCACGCATCGCGCCGCGTGGACCGCGGGCTGGCTGGCGTGGCAGCTCGCCGTGATCACGCTCATCGCGCTCTACGCCGTGCTCGCGAAGCGACTCGGCGGCGCGATCCCGCTCGCGGCCCTCGCCATCGGCACCGCCGGCGCCTCGATCGACGTCGCCACGCAGATGCGCTACCTCGTCATCCTCCCGCAACTGCGCGGCGACGCCTTCGCGCTGCTCGACCGCGAGCTCGAGGCCATGACCGGCTACGCCGCGAACGGCCTCTACACGCTCGCCTTCGTCCTATTCGTCGCTGCTGGATGGAAGACGATGCCGCGCCTCGCCAACCTCCTCGCCCCACCGGTCGCCGTCAGCGGCTTCGCGCTCGCGCTCTTCGCGCTGCTGCATCACTCGACCGGCGAGATCGTCTCCACCGCGATCCTCTTCCCGCCCTTCACGCTCTGGACGATCCTCATCGCGCGATGGCTCCGAAACGCGTAATCGTCTTAGGCGCGCGCGGCGTCTTCGGCTCGCTCCTCGTGCGCGAGCTTTCTTCCCGCTACGACGTGGTTCCCGCTGGCCGTGGAACACGTTTGCAGAACGCCTTCGCCGTCGCCTGCACCGCCGGCCCCTTCCAACAACTCGACCGCCGCCTGGCCCGCGAAGCGGTCGAAGCCGGCGCACACTGGCTCGACATCGCGGATGACGAGCGCTGGTTCTTCGATCTGATCGATGACCGCTCGCTCGACGCATTCGCGCGCTCGCGCGGCGTTGCGGTGATTCCTGGACTGTCGTCATTACCCGCGGTGTCCGGTGCTTTAGTTCGTCGCCTCAGTGGAGCGGCGGGCTTCAGCCCGCCGAAAGAAGCCGGCGGGCTAAAGCCCGCCGCTCCACAGGTTCAGATCACCCTCCGCATCAACAACCGCAACGCCAAAGGCGCGGCCGCCATCGCCAGCGCCGCGGCCTCGGGTGGCCGCGTGCTCAAGTCACCCGACCGCGAGCTGCTTCGCAGGGAGCTCGGCATCGACGCCGAGGCCCACGTCGAATTCGAATCCTCGCTCGCGATTCCGATGCTCCGTCTCCTCGGACGCTGGCCGCGCTTCGCCGCGAAGCTCGCCAGGCCCTTCCGCTTCGGCACCTCCGGCGGCGCGGTCGAAGTTCGCGCGGGAGATCGCGTCGAGAAAATCACCAGCAAAGACCAGCGCATCGCGATCCTTCCGCTCGTCTTTGCCTTGCAGCGGCTCGAAGGCCTCAGCGGCTGTCTCACGCCGAGTGTGTTCGACGCCGAAACGTTGTTAGCCTTTCTCCATGAAGCGGCGTAAGTTCCATCGGGTCGTCTTCGCCATCGCCGGCGCGTACAACCTCGGCTGGGGCGCGTACAGCGCGCTCGATCCGCAGTGGCTCTTCCGCTTCGCCGGGATGCCGCTCTCCAACTATCCCGAGATCTTCGCCTGCCTCGGCATGGTCGTCGGCATTTACGGCTTTCTCTATTGGGAAGTCGCGCGCGTGCCGGAGCGCGGGTTTCTCATCGCGGCGATCGGTCTCCTCGGCAAAGTGCTCGGGCCGATCGGGCTCGTTCAGCTGATCGCCAGCGGAGCGTGGCCGCTGAAGAGCGCGGTGCTCTGCGTAACGAACGACTTCATCTGGTGGATCCCCTTCGCGCTCTACCTTCGCGATGCCCGAGCCGCATCCGCAGCTTCGCGAACTTCTGGCGCTGCTCCGGCGTGAGCAGCGCTTCGATCTCCCGGTTCGCGGCGTCGAGCTCCAGCATCACCTGCGGGCGCGTCGAGTCCTGCAACTGCGCGATTCGCGCGTGATGGCGCATCACGATCGCGTCGACCTTCTTGCGTTGATCGTCCGTGAGATCGAGCGAGCGCGAGAGGTGGCGCACCAGCATCTGCGGCACGTGGCGGCTGCGGCCGGGGAACGGACCGCGGCGCCACATGCCGAGGTGCGCGACGAGGAAGCCCGCGGCCGCGCCGGAGAGAAACGTGATCACGAGGACGACGGCCGCGATCGCGATCGTCTTCTTGTCACGGACCGACACTGTACGTATCTCCCGCCATCACAATCTCGACGCCGGAGTCGCCGAGGGTCGTGCCGTTGTCATTCGTATCGAGTGCGGCGATCCCGATCACCGCCGCCAGTCCGAGGGCCGAGAGCGAGATCGCGAGCGGGCGGAACCAGGCGACGAGCAGCTCACTCACCGTCGGACGCTGCTGCACGCGCTCGCGAATCCGCGCGCGGATGCGCGCCAGCGTGAACGAATCGGGCTCGTGGCGGAGCGGTGCGGCATCGCCGCGCAAACGCCTGAAGAACTCTTCGTCAGTCATCGATCCCTCCGTACAAGTCCGCCAGCTTCTCTTTCAGTTTCGCCCGCGCGTGCGACAGGTGCGAGCGCACGGTGCCTTCGCTCAGTCCCGTCATCGCCGCGATCTCCCGATGCTCGAACTCCTCCACGAGATGCAATCGCGCCACGATGCCCTGCATCTCCGGCAGCTCCTGCAACGCCTCGTCGATCCGCCGCGCGATCTCATTCGTCTGCGCCGGCAGGTCGCTGCGATCGCGCCGCGCCGCCGGTTCCCGTTCCGTGAGCTCCTCCTGCCTCACGCGCTTCCGGTGCTTCAGCACGTCGAGCGCGAGATTCGCGGTGATGCGAAAGATCCATGGTCCGAACGGCTCGCCGCTGCGAAAGCGCCCGAGGCTCTGATACGCCTTCACGAATGCCTCCTGCGCCAGATCCTCGGCGTCGTGTGCGTTTCGCACGATGCCCCAGGCCACGGACATCACGCGCTTCACATAGCGAGA
>DATFHJ010000223.1:0-5675 GCA_035248585.1 Thermoanaerobaculia bacterium | reverse complement strand
TTTTTCGTCGCGATGGAAAAAACAAAAACACCCCCGTCCTTCGCTGCATAAGGAGGGAGCAAGCAATGCCATACGATTCCGACGCAGTCGCCAAAGGGTCCACACACTTCACCATCAGCAACCCCACCAGCCGTCCCGACGCCCAGGCCGTCCAGGCCATCATCAACGCCATCAACGCGCTGAACCTGGCGCAGGGAATCAACATCACCTTCACGCCGTTCCAGATCGCCTGCCTGCCGGGGACGTTCGACAATCTCTGGAACAATCAGCGCGGTGACCAGGACATCACGTTTTTCCAGTCGAACGGCAGCGGCGGCAACTTCCTGCCGCTCGGCGACATGGCCATCGTCAACCAGTCGCTCGATCCCGGCTCGGTTCCGGACACCGCGGGCGTTCTCTTCGCGCCGGCGAACGACACGTCGGTCCTCGCGCATCCGGTCGGCTTCAACTGGATTCTGAACGACAGCGGCAGCGGCAACTCGCGCAACGTCGACTACTTCACGATCAATCCGCCGGAGGGCTACGTCGCGATGGGAATCGCGCTCAACAGCTCCGGCGCTCAGCCGAACGTGAACAACTACTGGTGCGTCCGTACCGATCTCGTTCGCGCCGTCGGCGCGCAGGGCATCTGGAGCGATTCAGGACAACACTGGAAGCATCACAACGGCGACGTCTCCCGGCCGGTGGCCAACGTTCCCATGGCCGAGCCCTACATGCTCTTCGCGCCGCCGACGCTCCTCAGCGCGGAAGGCGGCACCCCGGCGTACGCGGTGGTCATGGAGCAGGCCAATCTGCAGATCACGCCGTTCGACGCGGCCCAGCCCACGTACGATCCGACGATCACCACCGGCGACGAGACGTCGTACGGCCTGACGTCGGTGAAGATCGTGCCGTATACCGCGGTTACGGATCCGGGCTACCTCAATCAGTCCACCGCCTCCCCGTTCTACTTCGTGGCGGCCGAGCCGTATTTCCTCTGCACGTACGCGCTGTCGACGCCGGCCGGCGGCAGTTTCCAGGTCACGCAGACCGTCGGCACGTCGCAGTCGGACTCGAACACGTTCAGCCAGGAAACGTCGTTGACGGTCTCCGCCGACGTGGGCGTCGCGTACGGACCGGCATCGGCGAGCGTCTCGGCGTCGTACACGAATTCGTTCGGCACGAGCGTCTCGCACACCAGCGATCACTCGACCCAGGTCCAGACGCAGATCACGCTGAACCTGCCGGCGAAGCAGCGGACGTGGATCTGGGAGCGGCAGACGCAGATCAGCGTGTTCCGCACCGACCAGACACAGCTCGCACCGGTGACGTACTCCGAGCCGGACATCGAGTTCGTCTCGTCGCCTTCGTAACGAAACTCCGATGAACACCAACCCCGATCCGAATGCACTGGTACAGCGGTTCCGGCCGCTGTACCGGCTGCACTCCGAGGAGATGTGGTACCCGTGCCACCCCGAGGATCAGCTTCGCTGCGCGAACCTGGTCTCGGTGAGCGACGGCGCCATCGTCATCCCCGCCGGATCGACCGCCGACCAATTTTTGTGCACGCCCGCCGGGCTGGAACAACTGGCCCGGCGCGGCGTGCATCTCGACGCGAAGACGATCGCGGAGTTGCAGTGGACGCCGGTGCCGGGCAACTCGCAGTACGCGTATTTCCGGCCGTCGTCAAAGTATGTGATCGCGCGGGCGGAGAATGGACTCGCTCCGCCGTACGGCTGGCTGGCGGGCGATACGTGGTTTCATCGCGGCGCTCCGAACAATCCGCGCGTCTGGCTCGGCGGCGATCCCGCGAGCTATGCGCGCGAGGCGCTGGAGTCGCCGCACGGCGCGTGGCAGGAGCCGGTGACGAGCGCGTGGGTGCAGACGCACACCGTCGCCGGCGTCGCGTACGTCGATCTGATCTACACCGCATTCCTGGCGTGGAACGGCAGCATCAGTCTTCTTGCGGGACAGGGCGAGCATCCGAATGACGTCGAGACGACGATCGTGCGGCTGCGCGCCGATGATCTCGAGCACCCGGTGCGCGTTTACTTTCAGCAGCACGGCGGATTCGCCTGGTACGACTCGGCCGAAGTCGAGCGCGCGGGCGATCGCGTCGTCGTGTATCTCGCGCGGCAGAGCCACGAGTGTTACCCGCATCCGGGACGCTACACGCGGGTCTACGGGTTCGCCGACGATCTCTGCGATGCGGGACTGACGTGGGATGCGCCGGTGGTCTACACGAATCGCCCGCAGCTCGATGCGCTTCGCTGCACGCTCGCCGCGGGCGGCGATCCGAATGACATCGTGCTCGTGCCGCTCGATGATCCCGGCCCGCTATGGCAGTACGTGCGCTTCCGGTTTCTCGCGCGCCGTCCCGCAAACGAACCGCTGAGCAACGACGACTTTCTGTTCCAGCCGTTTCCGCTGTCGACGACGAAGTGGTGGCCGGAGGAAGGGCCGGTGCTCGCGAATAAAGCCGGCGAGCGGAGCGCGCCGGGCGTGCCGGATTCGTTCTTCGACAACGTAGCGGAGTATCTCGGGCCGAATCCGATGCCGCGCTGTTCTTCTTCTGTATTGGTGGAGGACAGGCACTCCTGCCTGTCCGGACAGGCAAGAGTGCCTGTCCTCCACAACGACCTGCGCACCGTCACCGGCGCCTCCATCGGTATCGCCCTCGCCCCGAACGCCTCCTTCGTCGACTGGCGCGGCGGCATCGGCTCGTATCTCCTCGGCGCGGTGAACGCGCATCTGCCGGGATGGATCGCGCTCCTCCCCGATCCGCTCGTGCTCGAGAACATGTCGATCACCGGCCTGCGCAGCCTCACCGTCACGCCCGCCGCGGCGACATCGGCAATCACGCTGACCACGTCCGCAACCGCGCCAGCACTCAATGCGACCGGCACTTCCATCAGCGCGCACATCGACAATGTCGTGATCAACGCAACGGCTACGATCATCACGCCGGTCGCGATCACGGGAGAACAGTGGTACGTGCCGTACGTCGGACCGGCGCCGTATTCGTACGCGAATCCGCCCTGGTCCACGACCACGGCGATCAACAGCGGCAGCATCACCTCGCTGACGATCACCTACGACAGGATCACCGTCGTCGACAACCCGGAGCTCAACCTCCTCCTCGCGGCAATGCAGCAGACGATCGAGAGCGAAGCGGCGAAGGCGCTCGCGGGCGCGATCAACGCGCTGCTGCAGTCGCTGTACGAGGGCACGAAGCGCGTCGGCTGAGCGTCGTACAATGAACGCCATCCCATGCGGCGCCTCCTCTACCTCTTTCTCCTGATCACCGCCTCCGCGCAGGCGGCTTACCGGTTCGACGTCGGGTTTCAGAGGCTCGACTACTCCGAGCGGGATCAGATTGCCGCCATCTCGGTGAAGCGCGACGGCTATCTCGCCTCGGAGGGGTCGGCGACGGTGCGGCTTCACCTCGGCGGCGCGGTCTTCTCCGAGCATCTCCGCTTCCTTCCGGACAAGGAAGTGGCCACCGCGTTCTTCGTCATCGACGACGAGATCTACACGCCCTTGCGGTCGGGCGCGTTCGAGTTGATCGACGAGTACGGCCGGCAGGTCGATACCCACCCGATGCAGATCATCGAAAACGAAGCGGTGCCGAAGGTCTCGATCGCCGACGCGTTCGCGAAAGAAGGCGACGAACTGGTCTTCACGGTGTCGGTCCGTCCGGCAAATTCGGAGGCGATCTCCCTCCGCCTGGAGATCAGCCCCGGAACCGCGACCGAGCAGTTCGATTACGCGCCGCCGCTGATCAAGCAGATCACGATTCCGGCCGGCGCTACGCAGCAGACGTTTCGCTTCCACACCTGGCAGGATCCGACCAGCGAGTCGGATGAAACCGTGCGCGTGCGGCTCGCGGACTTCACCGCCCCGACCGTGGCGCAGTTCGGCCGGCGCGACGCCATCGGAAACATCGGCGACGACGAACGGGTGTTCGACACCATCGCCGGCCCGGATCGCATCGGCCTCGGCATCGGCATCTTCTTCACCGTCAAGTTCATCCCCCAATACGGGCCCGGCGGCACCATCAAGTTGAAATCATCCGCGCCCGAGATCCTGTCGGTGCCGGAGACGATCGAGCTCACGACCGATTCGCTGCAGGGCAAGTTCCAGGCGGTTCCGCACCTCGCGGGCGACGTCATCCTGACAGCCGAGATTCCGGCCGCGTACGGCGGGAGCGTGGTCAGCAAAAAGATCGAGGTGCGGGACGTCGCGATTCCGGCCGCGTCGAAGTCGTCGATCGTCCTCAACCCGCACGGCTACGAAGTGATGTACGTCTGGGCCGTCGGGCCATCCGGCAGCGGAAAACATCTCACGCTGCAGGTCGCGGATCCTACGATCGCCAGCGCGCCGCCGTCCGTGGACATCGTCGAAGTGCCGGAAGTCACGATCTGGGCTCTCAAGCCGGGCAAGACGGAGCTATGGATCTCCGTCGACGCCGAGTCGGGAGGAGCGACGCTGGTCATTCCGATCGAAGTGCGGGCCACGAACCGCAGGCACAGCGCGCGGTAGAATCGCTCCACCAAACGGTCATCCGCGATGGACCTCGAACCGGGCACCAGGCTGGGTCGCTACGAGATCCTCTCGTTCATCGGAGCGGGAGGCATGGGACAGGTGTATCGCGCGCGCGACGAGCAGCTCGGCCGCGACGTGGCCATCAAGCTGCTCCCCTCCTCCTTCACCGACAAGGCGCAGGTGGTCGCGCGCTTTCAGCAGGAAGCGCGCGCGCTCGGGCTCCTGAATCATCCGAACCTGGTGATGGTCTACGACTTCGGCAACACCGAGGAGTCGTTTTACATCGTCCTCGAACTGCTGGAGGGCATGACGCTGCGGGCGCGGTTGCGCGCGGAGCCGCTCCCGGCGAAGCGCGCCGTCAACCTCGCGCTGCAGATCACGCGCGGCATGTCCGCGGCGCACGACCGCGGCATCATTCATCGCGATCTCAAGCCCGAGAACGTCTTCCTCTGCAAAGACAACCGCGTGAAGATCCTCGACTTCGGTCTCGCGCGGATGTCGCCGCAGCTCGATGCCCTCGGCACGGGCGACGATTCGCCGACCGCGGTCGGGATGACGCTCCCCGGCTCGGTCCTCGGCACGGTCGGCTACATGGCCCCGGAACAGTTGCGCGCCGAGGTCGCGGACGCGCGGACCGACATCTTCGCATTCGGCGTGATGCTGTTCGAGATGATCACGGGACGGCTGCCGTTCCAGGGCTCGACGCCGGCGGAAACGCTGAGCCGCATTCTCAAAGACGATCCCGATGAATTCGGATCGATCGGATCGTCCGCGCCGCGCGGCATCGAAGTCATCGTCCGGCGCTGTCTCGAAAAGCGAAAAGAAGACCGCTTCCAGACCGCGCACGATCTCTCGCTCGCGCTCGAAGCCGTCAGCGGATCGACCGACACGTTTTCGCTGCCGATCACCGCGTGGCGCACGAAGGCCCGCCGCGCGCGTCCGTTCGCCCTCGGCGCGGCGGCGCTCATCGCCACCGGATTTCTCGGCGCGTTCGTGTGGCAGAACGTCAAGCCCGACGCGCCGCCGACGTTCCGGCAGCTCACGTTCCGGCGCGGCGACGTCTCCGGCGCGCGCTTCGCGCCCGACGGCTCGATCGTCTACTCCGCCTCGTGGGAAGGGCGCGGCTACGAGCTCTACATCGCGCGATCGGA
>DATFHJ010000222.1:0-4364 GCA_035248585.1 Thermoanaerobaculia bacterium | reverse complement strand
CGTCCTCGTGGCCGGCGGGGTGGTAGCGAGCCGGGATCGGATCGTCGGCGCGGCGCGTGCGCAATCGCGACACGCCGTGTGTTCCGAAGCCGCCGACCAGCACCGCCCCGCGCGGATCGACGGCGATGAGCCACGGATAGTGCGGCGCCGTGGTCTCGCCGCGTGCGCCCCAGCCATCGGGATGCGGGTTCCAGTGCTCGCCGAAGACGAAGCGGCTCGTTCCTCCGTCCGGCGGCAGCCACGCGTAGATCTCGTTGTAGTGCGCGCCGCCGTCGCCTTCGATCTCTTCACCGACGGACTTGCACCAGTAGATGCCGTTCTTCGGACCGCTGTTGCCCCAGCGATCGACGTCGAGCCACGCCCAGCCGCGGTAGTCCTCTTCGAAAATCTGGTGCACGTTGCCGAGGAGCCGGGAGGCGCCGGTGCGGGGATCGAGACGGCGGATGGAACCGAATCCGAGCTCGAGCAACACGAGATTTCCGTTGCTGTCGGCGCGGATGCATTGCGGCTTGTAGATATCGGGCGCGGAGTCGACCGCGAAGCGGGTCGCCGCGCGGCTGGCGTCCTGGTCGAAGAGATCGGTCACGCCGCGCCCACGCAGCCGATCGGCCATGCCGGGACTTCCGAAGAGCGTCGTCACCACGCCGTCGCGCGTGATCTTCCGGATCGCGTCGTTGTCCTGATCGGCGACGTAGAGCGCGTCGCTCACCGGATCGAAGACGATCGACGCCGGGCCGCGGAAGCGCGCGGCGTGTCCCGCGCCGTCGGCGAATCCGGGCCCGTGATTCGGATCGCCGGCAAAGACGCTGACGCGCACGCGGTTGCTCTCCAAATCGTCGATCTCGATTTTCCAGACGCAGTGGTCCTCGTAGCCGGCCACGTACCAGACGTTCTCGTTTTTCGGATCGATGGCCAGGTCGAGCGGCGTGAAGAACTCGCCGCGTCCTTCGAGCCACTGCCCGCGCTTCTCCATCACGCCGCGGATGGTCGCCAGCGGCTTCGAGCTCCAGACCGGATCGCGGCCGGGCTGCACGCGCCAGCCGGCCACCGTGATGATCTCGCCGTCCGGTTTCAGATAGCGCGCCGGCCCGCCGGTCTCGACGAACGCGAAGCCGCCCTTCGAGTCGACCTGCCCGGAAACGTACGGACTCATCCAGCCGACGCCGCGCGGGCCGTCGCGGAATGGGAACTTCTCGTGCTCCGCGTCGACGCGCAGGCCGCGATGATCCTGGCTGTGATTCGGATCGAGCGCGCGCGCGAACGGCACGCCGGGATGCGGCGGATCCTCCCACCACAACTGTGCCCCTGCGACGTAGCTGCCGTTCGGCGCGAGTTGTTCGAGATAGAGATCGGCCTCGTACGGCGGCGCGCTCCACGGCGTCACCCGTGGATTCGCGGGATGGCCGGCCAGCCGCCGCTGCCGCGAGTCGACATAGACGACCGCGGGGCCGAAGTCCCCCTCGCCGTTGTAGCCGGTGACGCCATTGATGAGCGGCACGAGCGTGCTCACCGCGCGGCCGCGCGTCATGTGCAGAAACGCGCGATGCGGTTTGAAATCGCGCTCGTTCCCGCCGCGGACTTCGACGCTGATGTCGTGGAAGCCGTCGCTCAGCGCGTCGAGGGCCGGGTTGTCGATGCGCAGCGTGAACGTGAATCCGCTCGACGGCGCGAGCCAGTCCGAGACCGGAATGCCGTGCACGGTGTAGCGCAACTCGATTCCGCTGCCGGCCGGCGAGACCGTTTCCGCCGCCGAGCGGCTGCCGCGAAAGAGGTTCACGCGCAACACGACCGCCTCGGATTCGGCGGCGGTGTGATGTCCGTGATGCAGGTGCATCCAGTGCGGATCCTCCGGCTCGAGTCCCGAAGCCTTGACCACCTCGACGGTGTACGGCGCGAAGTGCAGCGGCCACTCCTGCGCCGCTGCCGAACACGCAACAAGAGCGGAGACGAGGAGCGCCAGGCGCATTGCTGCTTCATTCTCGGTTCGGCGCCCGCATGCTGCTGTGCGTCCGATCACGATTACACTCGTTGCCCATCCACCATGTCCGAGCGCGACCGCCTCGCCGCCCCGTCCCACTGGCGCAACTGGGGTCCCTACCTCGCGGACCGCGCCTGGGGCACGGTGCGGGAGGATTACAGCGCGGACTCCGATCCGTGGCGCTACTTCCCTCACGATCACGCGCGCTCGAAGGCGTACCGGTGGGGCGAGGACGGGATCGGCGGCGTCTGCGACCGCTACCAGATCCTCTGCTGGGCGATGGCGTTCTGGAACGAGCGCGATCCGATTTTGAAAGAGCGCTACTTCGGACTCGTGCCCACGGAAGGCAATCACGGCGAGGACGTGAAGGAGTGTTACTTCTACCTCGACGCGCTGCCGAGCCACGCGTACCAGCGGATGCTCTACAAGTATCCGCAGCGCGCGTTTCCGTACCGTCAACTCCTTGACGAAAATCGTCGCCGCGGCCTCGGCGACGCGGAATTCGAGCTGATCGACACCGGCGTCTTCGACGACGGGCGCTACTTCGACATCGAGATCGAGATCGCCAAAGAGGATGAAGAGTCGCTCGTCTTTCGCATCACCGCGCACAACCGCGGCTCCGAGCGCGCGCCGATCCATCTCATCCCGCACCTCTGGTTCCGCAACACGTGGTCGTGGGGTGAGGGAACCGTGCAGCCGCCGGTCATCACCGCCGTCGACGGCGGACTCCTCGCCGACGACACGCACGCCCCGCCGCTCAGCGGCCTGCTGCACGAAACACGCATCGGACCGCGCCTCCTCGAAGTGCCGCCCGAGGCGAAGCTGCTCTTCACGAACAACGAGACAAACAACGAGCGGCTGTACGGAGTGCCGTCGCGCACGCCGTACGTGAAGGACGGCTTTCACCGCCAGATCATTCACGGCGAAAACGCGGTCAATCCCGAACGGCGCGGGACGAAGGCGTGTGCGTGGATGCGGTATGACGTCGAGCCGGGCGACGCGGCGGTGATGGTGATGCGGCTTGCACCCGGTGGAGCGGCGGGCTTCAGCCCGCCGTCTGGTTCCGGCGGGCTGAAGCCCGCCGCTCCACAGGAAATCGTCCAAACCCGCCGCAAGGAAGCGGACGAGTTTTACGACACGATCCACCCGCCTAACGCGAGCAAAGAAGAACGCAACATCCAGCGCCAGGCTCTCGCCGGTATGCTCTGGACGAAGCAGAGCTATCTCTTCGACGTCGACGTCTGGCTCGACGGCGACGACGCCACCAGCCCGCCGCCCGCCGCCCGCAATCAGGGCCGCAACTCCCGCTGGCGCCACCTCAACTCCATGCGCATCCTCTCGATGCCGGACACGTGGGAGTACCCGTGGTTCGCGGCGTGGGACCTCGCGTTTCACGCCGTCGTCCTCGCGCTCGTCGACGGCGAGTACGCGAAGGAGCAGCTCTGGCTGATGCTCTTCGAGCAGTTCCAGCATCCGAGCGGACAGATCCCCGCGTACGAGTGGGAGTTCTCCGATCTCAATCCGCCGGTGCAGGCGTGGGCGGTCTGGCGCGTCTACAACATGGATCGCATCCGCGCCGGGCGCGCCGACGCCGCCTTCCTCGAGAAGTGCTTCCACAAGCTGATGCTCAATTTCACCTGGTGGGTGAACAAGGTGGACCGCGAAGGGAACAATGTCTTCGAGGGCGGGTTCCTCGGCCTGGACAACATCGCCCTCTACGACCGCAGCAAGCCGCTCTTCGCCGGCGCCGTGCTCGAGCAGAGCGACGCCACCGGCTGGATGGGCATGTTCTCGCTCGTGATGATGCGCATCGCCCTCGAGCTCTCGAAGACCAACTCCGCCTACGAGCACCTGGCCACGAAATTCTTCGAGCACTATGTCTACATCGGCGCGGCGATGAAGATGCTGCACGGCAACCGCACGCTGTGGGACGCCGAGGATGGTTTCTTCTACGACGTGCTGCGCTTCACTGACGGCTCGGTGGCGCCGATCCGCGTCCGCTCGCTGGTCGGACTCATTCCGCTCTACGCCGTCGAGCGCCTGGAAGGAAAGTGGATCGAGCCATTCCCGTCGTTCCGCGAGAACCTCGACTGGTTTCTGAAGTACCGCAAGGAGGTCGTCGATCAGTGCGTGACGACGGTGCGGGACGGCGGCGATTTCACGCACGTCCTCGCGGTCGTCGATCAGAATCAGCTGCAGCATCTCCTCGCGCGCGTCGTCGACTCCGACGAGTTCCTCTCGTCGTTCGGCATGCGCAGCCTGAGTAAGTTTCACGAAGCGCAGCCGTTCTCATTCGGCGGCGCGTCGGTCGGCTACGAGCCGGCGGAAGCGCGCGTGATCCTCAAAGGCGGCAACAGCAACTGGCGCGGCCCGGTCTGGTTTCCGA
>DATFHJ010000221.1:0-13997 GCA_035248585.1 Thermoanaerobaculia bacterium | reverse complement strand
ACGAGTCCACCATCCCCTCGACGACTCGATCCCTCGACGACTCGACGACTCCCTTCGACGCCCTCCGCGCCCTCGCCCACGACTGCACGAAATGCCGCCTCGCCGGCACGCGCACGAACGTCGTCTTCGGAGTCGGCAATCCGAATGCGGATCTGATGTTCATCGGCGAGGCGCCGGGGCGCGATGAAGATCTGCAGGGCGAGCCGTTCGTGGGGCGGGCCGGGCAACTGCTCACGGACATCATCAAGGCGATGAAGCTCGCGCGCGATGAGGTCTACATCGCGAATGTCATCAAGTGCCGTCCGCCGGAGAATCGCAATCCCGAGCCCGACGAGCTCGATGCCTGCCGCCCCTTCATCCGCCGCCAGGTAGAACTGATCCAGCCGAAGGTCATCGTGACCCTCGGCCGTTTCGCGCTGCAGAGCCTTCTCGAAAAATCGTACGGCATCATGGCCACGCGCGGCACGTGGCTCGAGTACAACGGCGTCAAGGTCATGCCGACCTACCATCCCGCCTATCTGCTCCGCAATCCCGCCGCGAAGAAGGATGTGTGGGTGGATATGAAGAAGGTGATGGCGGAGCTGGGGTTGTGAGGGCTTCGGAACGCCGGCGTCCTCGCCGGCTGATCGGGCGGCGTCCCGCCGCCCCGCGGCGCCGAGACGGCGCCGGGCCAGCCGGCGGGACGCCGGCGTTCCGCGGGTAACCCATGCCCGGCCTCTCCGAATTTGCCGAGATCGCGCTTCCCGTCGCGATCCACGAGACTCTCACTTATCGCGTTCCCGATGCGCTGAAAGACTCCGTCCGCCTCGGGTCGCGCGTCGAGGTGCCCCTCGCCACGAAGCTCACCACCGGCTTCGTCGTCGGGCTGCTCGACGAAGCGGCGCTCGATCCGAAAAAAGTAAAATCGATCCGCGCCGTGCTCGACGACGAAGAGCCGGCGCTGATTCCCGAGATCATCGAGCTTTGCCGCTGGGGCGCGGAGTACTACATCGCGCCGCTTGGCGAGATGCTGCGCGTTTCGTTGCCCGCGAACATGGCCAAGCGCGGGAAGCGCGAGGCGGTGCTCGTCGATCCCGACTCCGATCAGATCCTCGACTCCGATCGCGCGCTCATCGACCAGCTGCGACGGCGCCCGCTGCCGCTGGCGGCGATCTTCGATGAGCTGGGCGTGTCGCGTTCTGCGATCGCGCGTTTGCGCGACGCGGGCGTGATCGCCGTGCATGACCGCCTGCGCGATGCCGAAGGCGTTCGCTACGACCGCTTCGTCGTGCTCGAAAGCGATCCCGGCGGACTGACGCCGAAGCAGCAGACCGCGGTCGAGCTGCTGCGCACGCGCGGCGGCGAGCTGTCGGTGCGCGCGCTGGAGCACGGGGGCGTGAGCGCGGCCGTGCTCTCGGCGCTCGTCAAAAAGAGCGTGGTCAAGATCGAGCGTCGTCCGCGGCGGCACACGCTCGACGCGTTTCTCGCGGGACTCGAAGACGCTGCGACCGGGGAAATCCGCTACTCCGAGGAACAGCGCGCGGCGATCGAGGCCGTGCGCGCGACGCTGGGCACGTTCGCGCCGTTCCTGCTCGAAGGCGTGACCGGCAGTGGAAAAACCGAGGTCTACATCGAGCTGATGCGGGACGTCGTGAAGCGGGGAGAGCAGGCCATCCTGCTCGTGCCGGAGATCTCGCTCACGCCCGTCTTCGCCGCGCGCTTGAAAGAACGCTTCGGCGATCGCATCGCCATCCTGCACAGCAATCTCTCGCCGAGTGAACGCTTCGATCAATGGTGGCGCGCACGCCGCGGCGAAGTCGATGTCGCGATCGGTCCGCGCTCGGCCCTCTTCACGCCGTTCCAGCGCCTCGGCCTGATCGTCGTCGACGAAGAAGGCGACGGCGCGTACAAGCAGGAAGAAACGCCGCGCTACAACGCCCGCGACCTCGCCGTCGTGCGCGCGCAATTCCGCAAAATCCCGGTCGTCCTCGGCTCGGCGACGCCGTCGCTCGAGTCGCGCGAGAACGCCGCGCGCGGCAAGTACACGCTGCTGCGCATGACCCGCCGCGTCGAAGCGCGTCCGCTGCCCGACGTGGAAATTGTTGACTTGCGCAAAGAGCGCGCGGAGAAAGAAGACAAAGGCTTCGTCATCTTCTCGGGACCGCTGAAGAGCGCGCTGCGCGAAACGTTCGACGCCGGCGAGCAGGTGATCCTCCTCATCAACCGGCGCGGCTACGCGCCGTACCTGCTCTGCCGCGAATGCGGTCACGAGTTCCGCTGCCGCGACTGCAGCGTCACGATGACCGTCCATCGCCGCGAGGGCCTGCTGATCTGCCACTACTGCGGGCTCCGGCGTCCGATCCCGCCGAAGTGCCCGCTGTGCGGCGGCGAAGTCCTCCAACCGATCGGCTTCGGCACGGAGAAAGTGGAAGAGCGGTTTCTGCGCGAATTTCCGGGCGTTTCCGTCGAAGTGCTCGACCGCGACTCGACGCGCAAGAAAGGCGCGCTGGTGGCGATTCTCGACCGCTTCCGCCGCGGCGGCACCCGCGCGCTCATCGGCACGCAGATGCTGAGCAAGGGACATCACTTCCCGAACGTCACACTGACGGGCGTCCTCAACGCCGACTCGATCCTCGGCTATCCTGACTTCCGTTCCGCCGAGAAAACGTTCTACCTGCTCACCCAGGTTGCCGGCCGCGCGGGACGCGGCGAGCTGCGCGGCAAGGTCATGATCCAGACCGCGTTTCCGATGCATTACGCGATCCGCCACGCGCTGCAGCACGACTACGAAGCGTTCTACGAAGAAGAGATCCGCTTCCGCAAGACGTTTCACTATCCACCGGTGACGTCGATGATCGCGCTGCTGTTCCGCGGCGAGGAGCTGAGCGCCGTCGAGCGCGCCGCCACCGACTGCGCGCGCCTTCTCGAAGAAGCGGTCCAGCCGCTCGCCGGCACGCGTATCCAGGGGCCCGCTGCCGCGCCGCTGGCCCGGATCAAAGGGGTGTGGCGTTTTCAAATTCTTTTGCGCTCTCCGCAGCGCACGGCCCTCCGCCGGGCCGTCGAAGCGGTTATGCTTTCTCGCAAGTGGAAAGGCGTCGAGGTCGCGATCGACGTCGATCCGCTGAATATTCTGTGATGGCTTTCTCAGTTTATCCCGCGCGCAGACGCGGGATCTCCGGCAACACCGCGCTGCAGTTGCCCACCGACGTAGAGCGCGCGGTGCGGCGATCTCGCCTGTCGCAGAACTGTTGCCGGTGTGACCAGAGATCCCGCGTCTTCGCGCGGGATAAACTACAAAAAATATGCTCGCGGAGCTCGTCCTCACCACGCGTCTTCTCGCGCTCGTCAACGGCGAGCAGGCCGTCAGCGTGCAGACCGGACCGGAGACCGAGTCCGTCGCGATCGTGCTCGACGGGAAGACCGTCACCCGGCTGCGTGCGCCGTTTCGAACCACCGTCAACTTCGGCGCGGAGCTCGCGCCGCGCGAGCTGGTGTCGATTGCGTATGACGCGCAGGGGAACGAAATCGGGCGCGACACGCAGATCGTGAACCTCGCCCGCCCGCCGGCCGAGGTCGAGATCGTCCTCGATCGCGAAGAAAGCGGACAGTTGCGGGCGAAGGTGCGATGGCAGCACATCGCGGCCGAGACGCCGAAGAAAATCGCGCTGAAGCTGGACGGAGAAACCATCGCCAGCACCGCGAGCGTGACGCTGCCGGCGGTCGAGGCCTCCGCGATTCACGTGTTGCAGGCGGAGCTGGAGTTCGCCGGCGGATTGACCGCCACGAAAGAGCTGGCCTTCGGCGGACAGTTCTCCGAGGAAGTGCCGAGCGAGCTTACGGGCGTGCTGGCCACGAAGAAGGGGCGTTGTTTCCGCGCGGGCGATCGCGTGCTTCGCGCGGCGGCCGTCGAGAAGCCCGACGCGCTGGTGCTGTTCGTCCGCGCGAGCGATGCCTTCGCCGCGCGGCGCAAGCTGCGCATCATGAGCGGCGGCGGTCCGCTGCGCATCGCGTCCATCTATAAGTCGTACGCGCTGCCCGATACGCAGATGCGTTTCATCTGGCCGAGCGCGCGGCAGGTGCAGCTGAACGAGAGCCAATCCGCCGTCAATCTCTTTCATCGCTCGCAGGTGGCCAAGGGCAGCGACGGAACGCTGCGCATGCTCACGCTCTACGGCCCCGACGCGGTCTCGGAGCAGTTCGCTGACGCCGTCGCCGTCGCCGGCGTGCAGGCGATCGGGGGCGCGAAGCGGCGCGCCGTCGTCCTCGTCCTCGGCGAGGAAAAAGACGAGAGCCGCCGCTCGCCCGCGGAAGTGCGCCGCTACCTCGAGCGGATCGGCGTCCCGTTGCTGGTCTGGTCGCTGGCGCGCATTACGCCCGAGATGGAAAACGCGTGGGGCGAGGTCACGGACATCTCGACCGCCGATCGCCTGCTCCACGCCACCGAGGACCTGAGAAAAATGCTCGACGATCAGCGCATCGCGTGGCTGCCGCTGCAGCCGCTGCAGGCGCTGCGCGCAAAGGAGGTAGCGTGCTCCTCGAACTAGTCTTCACGACGCGGCTCCTCGGATTGGTCAGCGGCGACCAGGGCATCGAAGTGCGCGTCGAAAAGAACGTGCGCGCGGTCGACATCATGGTCGACGGCGAGCGCGTGGCGAAACTCGATCCGCCGTATCGCGTCGTGCTCAATTTCGGGTCCGGCATCGTGCCGCACGAGCTGACGTCGGTCGCCTACGACGAGCACGGCAACGAAGTCGGGCGCGACACGCAGCTCGTGAACCTCGCACGCCGGCGCGCCGAGGCGAACATCGAGCTCAATCGCGACCCGCGCAACGGCCGGCTGCGCGCGAACGTGCGCTGGGAGCACATCGTCGCGGAACGGCCGAGGCGCATCGAGCTCAAGCTCGATGGAAAGCTGATCGCCAGCGAAGCGACGGCGTACCTGCCGCCGCTGCCGACCGACTACGCGCTGCACCTGCTCGAGGCGAAGGTCGAATGGTCCGCCGGCACGACCGCGACGAAGGAGCTCGTGTTCGGCGGACGCTACTCCGAAGAACAGCCCGCGGAGCTGACCGGCATCATCGCGAAGGAAACGTCGGAGTGCTTCCAAAGCGGCGAGCGCGTCGTCCACGCGGCGGCGATCGAGAAGCCCGACGCGATCGTCTACTTCGTCCGCAGCGGCGACGCCGGCGTCGCCCGCAGGAAGTTGCGGAACCTCGAGGACGTGCCGCTGGCGCTGAACGGCATGAAGCTGACGTACATCTGGCCCGCGCCGCAGCTGTATCGCGTCGGTCCGCGCCGCGCGAACGTCGATCTCTTCGACGGCTCGAACATCGTTCCCGGCGACACCGGAACCGGGCGCTTGCTCACGCAGTTCGCCGGCCCCGACACCGGCTCCGACCGCTTCGCCGACGCCGTGGCCGTGGCGGCGGTGCAGGCGCTCGCCGGCGCGAAACGCCGCGCCGTCGTCCTGGTCCTCGGCGGCGAGCGCGACGACAGCCAGCACACCGCCGGCGCCGTGCGCCGCTACCTCGAGCGCATCGGCGTGCCGCTCCGGGTCTGGTCGCTCATCGGCGTCACCCCGCAAATGACCACCCAGTGGGGCGACGTGCGCGACATCTCCAACCCCGAGCTGCTGCGCGACGCGACGGAAGAACTGCAAGCGCTGATCGACGAGCAGCGGATCGCGTGGCTGGCGCTTCAGCCGATGGCGGCGTTGAAGGCGAAGCCGGTGGATTGCATGTAACGTGGAGCGGCGGGCTCAGCCCGCCGGATCCTCTCGGCGGGCTGAAGCCCGCCGCTCCACGGGCAGCACCTCGAAATCCTCCGTGTGCTGAATCAGCTCCAGCACTTTGCGCAAATCGTCCGGCGGGACGATCGGCTTGCGCGTGTCGAGGCTCAGCCACAGCCCGTGCGTCGTGACGCGCGCGACGCGCTGGCCGTCGACGCGGAAGAACTGGTTCACGAGGCGGTAGCGCGAGTAATCCTCGCTCAGGCCTGACGTCTCGAACGTCACGCGCACCGGCTCGAGGAGACGCAGCTCGCGAAAGTACTCGAGGTCATCGCGCAGGATCACGGGACCGTAGCGATTCTTCTCGAACTCGCGCATCGAGTAGCCGTGCTCGGAGAAGAAAAACATCCGCACATCGGCCGAGGCGTCGAGGTACGCGGTGTTCTTCATGTGCCCGTTGAAATCCATGTCGCCCCAACGGGCATAGAGCGTCTTCTCGTACGGCGCGGCCATGACGACTACGCCATCGGGCGCGGATCGAGCGGCGTCTGCAGCGTCACGAGCCCTTCGTACAGCCGGTCGTCGATGTTCGGATCGAGCGGCCGCACGAGACTCGTCAGCCGGTGCACGTGCTCGATCACCGCCAGCATCGCCGCCCACAGCGGCTCGGAGTTGGAGCGCTCGAACGTTTGAAACGGATAGCGGTGCCCGAACGTCTCGGCGTCGGCGCCGTTGAGGAGCGACACCGCGTGGTTGAGCGCCCAGCGGATGCGCGCGCCGAGCTCCGGCGGCGGGTGGTTGTGATGATTGCCGCGCATCCGCTTCGCCACGTCCGCCACGCGGTCGAGACAGCGGCAGAGGCCGCGAAACTCTTTCTCGATGTCCGGATGCTGCGGGTCGTTCGCGTACACGTTCCAAAGCAGCTCGATCCGCCGCCGCAAATCGTGGTCGAGCTTGTCGACGATCCAGGGGAGCGAGGGGATGTGCCGCATCCGCTCGTTCAGGGACCATTTTTCGAGCGGCGAAAGCTGCTCGTGCGTTTCCGGCGCGGGAGTATCGGGTTGTTCGGTTGCCAGCGTCATCGTTCTTTGTTAGGGTCTCGCGCGAATGACCGCCGACCCCACGCAATTCGAGGAGCCGATTCTTCGGATTCGCCGCCGCATCGACGAGCTCTCCACCATGGATCCGGAGCCTGCGAGGCAGGCTGAGATTGCCGAGCTCGAGGCGAAGCTTACCAAAGTCGCGCACGAAATCTACGCGAACCTGACGCCGTGGCAGAAGACGCTCGTCGCGCGTCATCCGCAGCGCCCCTACACGCTCGATTTCATCTCGCTGCTGTTCGAAGAGTGGACCGAGATCCACGGCGACCGGAAGTTTGCCGACGACGCGGCGATCGTGGCCGGGTTCGCGCGGTTCCGCGGCCACCCCTGCTGCGTGGTCGGCCATCAGAAGGGCCGCAACACGAAGGAAAAGATCTTCCGCAACTTCGGCCAGCCGCGCCCCGAGGGCTTCCGCAAAGCACTTCGCGTGATGAAGCTCGCCGAGAAGTTCAAGCTGCCGATCTTCAGCTTCATCGACACCCAGGGCGCCTACCCGGGCCTCGGCGCGGAAGAGCGCGGCCAGGCGGAAGCCATCGCCGTGAATCTGCGTGAGATGGCGGCGCTGACCGTGCCGGTGATCGTGGCCGTGATCGGCGAGGGCGGCAGCGGCGGCGCGCTCGCGCTCGGAGTCGGCGACCGCGTGCTGATGCTCCAGCATTCCGTGTACTCCGTGATCTCGGCCGAAGGTTGTGCCGCCATTCTCTGGAAAAATGCGTCGGCGGCGCCGGATGCCGCGGCGGCGATGAAGATCACGGCCGAGGATCTGAAGAGACTCGCGATCATCGACGAGATCGTGCCGGAGCCGGACGGCGGCGCGCACGCGGATCCCGCGACGGCCGCGGACCTGCTCGCGCCGTACCTCGAGCGCGCGCTCAAAGACCTGCAGAAGCTCAAGCCCGCGCAACTCGTGGACGAGCGGTACAAGAAGTTCCGGAAGATGGGCGTGTACGAACGCTAATCGCCCACCGCGGCGATCAGGCGTCCATCCAATTCGAGCAGCCGGTCCGCGATCGCGATCATTCGCCGGTTCGGCCTCGCCACCTCGCGCTGCTTCATCACCCGCGCGACCGCGTCCTCTTCGTTGCCCGGCCCTAACATCACGGCATAGAGGATCACCGCCGCCGCCGAGGAGCGGCTGATCCCGGCCTGACAATGCGTGAGCACGCGGCCGGAGCGGCCTTTCAACGCGCGCGCGGTTCGGATCAACGAGCGAATGTCGTCTTCGCTCGGCCCGCTCTCATCCGTCGCGTCGGCGAAGAGCAGCCGCAGCTTGTCGCGCACGTTCGCGTAGCCGGCGGGCGGCTGATCCTCCGGGTCGCTGATCGAGACCAGGAAGCAGACGTCGGCGCGTTGGGTGGGGGAGGAGAGAATCGCTCCCGCCTCCTCGCGGCTGTAGACCTCGATGAGGAGCTCGTTAGGCATGGGAGGAGTGTATCGGAGTCCCGCCGCCGAACACGGCGGCGTTCCAACGAGCGTAGAACGCTTGACATGCCGTAAGCTGGAGCGCAAGTGATCCACGACCTCTGGAGTGTCCTCCCGCCCCCGCCCGACACGGCGCGCATTCCCATCACTCATCCGACGTTGCGCGCGCTACTCATCCGGCGCGGGATCGAGGACGAGGATGCGTATCGGCGGTTCGTCGCGCCGGCCGTTGGGGATCTGCATGATCCGAAGACGATTCATGGGATGGATCATGCGTGCGAGCGGATCACGCGCGCGATTCGCGACAAAGAGGCGATCGTCATCTATGGCGACTACGACGTTGATGGTGTGACGTCGATCGTCATGTTGCGAACCGTGCTCAAGTCGCTGGGCGCGGACGTCGACTTCGTCGTGCCGCACCGGCTCGTCGACGGGTATGGGCTGAAGATCGAGGTGCTCGACCGCGTGCTGCACGAGCGCAATGTGCGGCTCGTGATCACGGTCGACTGCGGGATCACGAGCGTCGAGCCGGTCGAGCGGGCGCTAGAGCGGGGGATCGACGTCATCATCACGGATCATCACCTTCCCCCCGGCACGCTGCCGGATGCGGCCGCGGTGCTGAATCCGAAGCAGCCGGGGTGCGAGTATCCGTTCAAGGAACTTGCGGGTGTCGGGGTCGCGTTCAAGCTGTGCTGCGAGTTGATCAAGCGCAGCGGAAAAAAGATCTCGATCGAGTCGCTGCTGAAGATCGCCGCGGTCGGAACGATTGCCGACGTCGCGCCGCTCGTCGGCGAGAACCGCACGATCGCGTCCCTCGGATTGCAAGGACTCGCCGACGTGCGCAATCCGGGCTTGAAAGCGCTGCTCAAGCGCCTCGGATTGAACGGACGCGCTCTACGAGCCGTAGACGTTGGCTTCAAGATCGGACCGCGCATCAACGCCGCGGGACGGCTCGCCTCCGCGAACACGGCCATCGATTTATTCGCGGTCACGGACGAAGACGCGGCGTGGCAGCTCTGCGCGGAGCTCGATCGGATGAACGCGGAGCGGCAGTTGATCGAGCAGCAGGTGCGCGAGTTTGCGGAGCAGCAGATTTCGGGCGGCGAGCGCATCCTCATTCTTGCGGGCGAGGGCTGGCACCGCGGCGTCCTCGGATTGACCGCCGGCCGCATCGCGCAGCGCTATCACCGGCCGACGCTGGCGATGACGATCGAAGGAGATCTTTGCATCGGCTCGGGCCGCAGCATTCCGACCATCAATCTTCACGAAGAGCTATGTGGCGTCGAAGAGCTGTTCCTCCACTTCGGCGGTCACGAGTTCGCCTGCGGCTTCTCGCTGCGCGCGAGCAATCTGCCGGCGTTGCGCGACGCGCTGCACGCGCGCTTCGATGCGCTCGATCCGGAGCTGTTCCGCCGCGAGGCGCGCGTCGATGGCGTGTTGACGCTCGCGGACATCGATCAGGAGTTCATCGCCGCGCACGAGATGCTGCAGCCGTTCGGCGCGGGCAATCCGCAGCCGCTGTTCGTGGTCCGCAATGTCCTGGTGACGGCCACACGCATGTTCGCCGAGGACTGCAGCGAGCTGTCGCTCGAAGACGCCACCGGCCGCGGCGTGGCCGTGCTCTGGCCGAGCGCGAAAGAGCTCGCGCGGCACCTCGTGCGCGAGGTGGACCTGCTCGTGCGCGTCGAGCCGGACCGGTTCAACGGCGGGGCGAGGCTGGAGATCGTCGACGCACAATGGAGCGGCGGGCTTCAGCCCGCCGGGAACGGGTCGGCGGGCTGAAGCCCGCCGCTCCACGGTTCTCGGCGTCAACGCATCTGCAACGCCGGCTTGACGTACCCGCGGTGGCAGGTCGTGCAGTTGACGGCCGGCTCGGTGTTGTCGATGTGCTGCATCTTGCCGAGGAGGTCGTTGATCTCGCGCACCATCAGCATCATCTCGCGGGCGGCGAGCTTGGGGCGCTGTTCATCTGCCTCCCATCGATCCTCGACGTGACAGTGCTCGCAGCCCACGCCGAGGGCGCGGCTGAAACCGGTGTCCATCATGCGCAGGAAGCGGGCGGCGGGGACGTCTTTGAGCAGTTTGACGTTCTTGAAGACCTCGCCCGCGGGCTGATTTTCCTTTCCTTTGATCGCGGCGAGCAGGTCGGTGACGGCGGGATCGTCCTTCGGTTCGTCGGAGATGGCAGCGAATGAGAACAAGAGGAGAAAGAGGGCAAGGAGAGAGAGTCGGGCACTCATGACCTGATCGTATCGAAGAGAGGAACGAAACAGGGAACAAACGTGTTACGTCGCAACGACATGCAGCGCACCATCCGCATTCTCAAGGTCGTGCTGCCGATCGTCATTGTCGCGTTCGTCATCTACCTCGTCCTCAGCTTCAACCGCTCGAAGCATCCCGCGCAGCAAAATCCGCCCAACTCGGACATCGCGTCGCAGCGGCCGGGCGACAAGAGCATCGCCAAATCGGGCAAGTTTCACGACGTGCAAACGATCGGCGGCCGCGTGGTGATGGAGATCGTCGCCGAGGAAGTCGTGGCCTTCGCCTCGCGCTGGACGACGCTCCAGGGCGTGCGCATGACGATCTATCGCGCGAACGGACTCACGTACCAGCTCTCCTGTCCCAACGCGGAGTTCAATAGCGAAACGAAGGAATCGCTTGCGAAAGGGGGCGTGAAAGTCGTCTCCAGCGACGGCGTCGAGGTCAGCACCGCCGAGATCCGCTTCGACGGCAACCGCCTGACGAACGACATCCCCGTGCAGTTCAAGATCGACCGCTGGAACGGCAACGCCGGCGCGCTCGACCTCGACGTCGCGGGCGAGACGTTGCGGCTGCACAAGCAGGTCACGGCGACGATGGTTCCGGAGCAGCCGAACGAGGCGCCGATGACCCTCGCGGGCGCGGACAGCGTGTTTCATCGCCGCGAGAACACCGTCACGTTCAACAACGCCGTGGAGATGAATCGCGGACCGGAGAGCATGCGCGCCGACTTCGTGATCGGCCGCTTCACGCAGGACCGCCGGCGCCTCATCGGCCTCGACGGCAACGGCCACGTGCACATCGTCATGTCGGGCAATCCCGCGCCGGGCGAAGACCTCGGCGGGCGCAAAGAGATTTTCTGCGACAGCTTCAACACCGAGGTCGGACCGGACGGGCAGATCGCCGCGATCAATGCGCGCGGCGATGCGGGACCGGCGCATGCGATCCTCGACGGCCCGCCGAAGCGCGACCTCGTCGCGCGCGCCTTCCGCGTCGCGCTCGCGAACCGCGCCGTGAGCGAGATGAAAGCCGACGTGCAGGTGGTGATGAAAGAGATCGGCACCATGCCGCGCGAGGTGCATGCGGAGCACGTGACGGTCGGGTTCGACCCGGCCGCGCATCGCGCCAGCTCCGCGTATCTCGAGGGCGGGTTTCGCTACGCCGATCCGAAGACGACGGCGACGGCGTTCCGCGCCAGCTACGACATCGCCGGCGACAAGATCCTGCTGACCACCGATCCCGGATGGCAGGCCACGGTCGTCACCGACGGACACACCGTGAAAGCGAACAAGATCGAGTTCTCGCCGCGCGCGCAGACCGCGCGCGCCACCGGCGCCGTCATCGCGCAGCTGGTGTCGAAAGGGAAGAGCGGCGGCGTCTCCGCCGACGCGACGAATCTCTTTCCCGCCGGCAAGCCGGTCTTCGTCAACGCCGACGATCTGATCATGCGCCAGGCCAATCGCGTGGCGGTGTTCAGCGGCAGCGTGCGTGCGTGGCAGGACACCAACACGATTCTCGCGAACGAGCTGCAGGTGCAGGGCAACGGCGATTCGATCACGGCAAAGGGCAACGTCCGCACGCTGCTCTACAACACCGGCGATCCGAAGCGGACGACGCCCGTGCAATCGCGCAGCGACCAGCTCATCGCCGGCCGCAACGCCCGCCGCATCGATCTCGCCGGCAGCGTCACGATCGACGACGCGCCGCGCAATCTGAAATCCGACAAGGCGGCGTTCTTCTTCGACGACAACAAGAAGATCCAGCGCATCGAAGCCGACAACAACGTCAACGTCGCCGACGCATCGACGAATCGCAAAGGCACCGGCGACAAGGCCGTCTATCACGTCGACAAGAAAATGATTTACGTGAACGGCTCGCCGGCCACGATGACCGATCCGAACGGCTCCCTCGCCGGGCAGCAGATCGTGTTCGATCTGGCGCGCAATCGCGTGCAGATCGGCAGTCCGAGCAGCGAGACGAAGGCCACGTACAAGCATTCCGGAGCGCAGTGACGTGGAGCGGCGGGCTTCAGCCCGCCGGGAGTAACGGCGGGCTGAAGCCCGCCGCTCCACCGGTGATACTCTCGCGCTGCGCATGACCGCCACCGAGCCACTGCAACTCGCCGCGACGCATCTTCTGAAGGTGTACAAGCGTCGCAAAGTCGTGCGCGACGTCTCCATCCAGATCAAACAGGGCGAGATCGTCGGCCTCCTCGGCCCGAACGGCGCGGGCAAAACCACCACCTTCTACATGATCGTGGGACTGGTGCGCCCGGACGGCGGCAACGTGCTCCTCGGCGACGACGACATCACCGAGCTGCCGATGTATCTCCGCGCGCAGCGCGGCATCAGCTACCTCCCGCAGGAGCCGTCGGTGTTTCGCAAGCTCACCGTCGAAGAGAACCTGCTCTCCGTCTTCGAGACCATGAGTCTTCCGCGCGCGGAGCGCGAGCGGCGCACGCAGCAACTGCTCGAAGAATTCGGAATCACGCACATCGCGCGCAGCCGGGCGTATGCTCTGTCGGGGGGTGAGAGGCGGCGGGTGGAGATCGCAAGGAGCCTGGCGATCAACCCGGCATTCATCTTGCTAGATGAGCCGTTTGCAGGAATCGATCCAATCGCAGTCTTCGAGATCCAACGAATCGTCTCTCAGCTGCGCTCCAGAGGGATCGGCATTCTGATTACGGACCATAACGTGCGGGAAACTTTGAAGATCACAGATCGCGCCTATATCATCAAAGAGGGTGAAATCTTCCGGCAGGGAGTGCCCGAAAGTCTCTCGGCGGACGCGGAAGTACGACGAATTTACCTGGGAGAGACGTTCAACCTGAACTGACATGGCACTCGAACAAAAACTCCACCTCAAACTCAGCCAGAAGCTGATCATGACCCCCTCGCTGCAGCAGGCGATCAAGCTGCTGCAGCTCTCGAAGCTCGAGCTCCAGGAAGTGCTGAACCAGGAGCTGCTCGAGAATCCGCTGCTCGAGGAAACGGCCGAGGAGGCGAAAGCCGAAGAGACGCCGGCCGAGGAGACGGAGGCGGCGAAGAACAACACCGAAGAGCCGCCGAAAGTCGAGGCGAAGACGGAAGAGGAGAAGAAAGACTCCTTCGACGAGATCGACTACGACGCCTACTTTCAGGACTACATCGAGTACGGCTACAACCCCCGCGGGATGGGGGAGGAGCACGAAGAGTTTCCGATCGAGAACACGCTCACCCGTCCGCCGAATCTGTCGGACCACCTGACGTGGCAGCTCTCGATGTCGGACGCCTCGCCGCGCACGAAAGAGATCGCGAACTTCATCATCGGCAACATCGACGAAGACGGCTATCTCCGCGCGTCGAATGACGAGATCGCGGCCGCGGTCGGCGCGACCCCCGAGGAAGTGGACACGGCGGTCAAGGCCGTGCAGTCGCTCGATCCGATCGGCGTCGCGGCGCGCGATCTGCGCGAGTGTCTCCTGCTCCAGCTCGATTTCATGGAGATCGACGATCCGCTCGTCGAAGTGG
>DATFHJ010000220.1:0-7472 GCA_035248585.1 Thermoanaerobaculia bacterium | reverse complement strand
CGACTTCGCTGTAGACGATGTTCTCCTGCATCGTGCGCGGCTCGCCGCGCATGTGCATCAGGATCACCGGCACGTTTCGCGTTGCCGCCAGCGTCCGCATCGCCGGATCGTGCCGCAGCGCGCTCACATCATTGATGATGTTCGCTCCCGCATCGAGCGCGGCCTCGGCCACCTTCGCTTTGCGCGTGTCGATCGAGATCGGGATTCCGCTGCGTCTCCGGATGGCGTCGATCACCGGAATCACGCGGGCCATTTCTTCGTCATCGGAGACCGCGTTCGAACCGGGCCGCGTCGACTCGCCGCCGACGTCGACGATCGACGCGCCGTCCTCCTCCATCTGCAACGCGGAGTGAATGGCCTTGGGATGATCGAAATGCACGCCGCCGTCGGAGAAGGAGTCGGGGGTCACGTTGAGGATGCCCATGACCGCCGGGCGCAGCGGGTCAGACATCCCGTTCTCGCCGGATTCTTGCGCCCAGCGCGTTCAGCCTTTCATCGATACGCTCATACCCGCGATCGATCTGATGGATGTTGTGAATCACGCTCTCACCTTTCGCGCAGAGCGCGGCCAGCAGCAGCGCCATGCCGGCGCGGATGTCGGGGCTGGAGATGTCGCCGCCGTGGAGGCGGTTGCCGCCGACGATGATGGCGCGATGGGGATCGCAGAGGATGATCCGCGCGCCCATTCCGATCAGCTTGTCGGTGAAGAAGAGGCGCGACTCGAACATCTTCTCGAAGATCATCGACGTTCCTTCGGCCTGCGTCGCGATCACGACTATGATCGAGAGCAGGTCGGCCGGGAACAGCGGCCACGGGCCGTCGTCGATCTTCGGCACGGCCGCGCCGATGTCGTAGCGCACGCGCAATTCCTGCTCGCGCGGCACGCGGATGTTCTTCCCCTCGATCTTGAGCTCGACGCCGAGCTTCTCCAGCATGTGCCGCACGGCGTACATGTGCTCCGGCACCGCGTCTTCGATCGTCAGCTCGCTGCGCGTGACCGCGGCCAGGCCGATGTAGGAACCGACTTCGATGTGATCGCTGGCGATGCGGAAGTCGCCGCCGTGCAGCGAGTCGACGCCCTGGATGCGCAGCGAGTTCGTGGCGATGCCGTCGATCTTCGCGCCGAGGCCGTTGAGGAAATGACAGAGGTCCTGCACGTGCGGCTCGGCCGCGGCGTTGTAGATGGAGGTCTCGCCGTCGGCGAGCACCGCGGCCATGATGGCGTTCTCGGTCGCGGTGACGGACGCTTCGTCGAGGAACATCTTCCGGCCGACGAGCTCGCGCACGGCCATGCGGTATTCGTACGCGGAGACTTCGATCTGCGCGCCGAGAGCCTCGAGGGCGAGGAGATGCGTATCGACGCGGCGGCGTCCGATGGCGTCGCCGCCGGGCTTCGCCACCGCGACCTGCCCGCAGCGCGCGAGCAGCGGACCGGCGAGCAGGATCGACGCGCGGATTTTCTTCGAGAGCTCGACGTCGGGATTGGGGCTGATGTCGCCCTTCGCCGTGATCCGAAAAACATTCTCCTCGAGCTTCTCGACCGACGCGCCGAGGCCCTCGAGGATCTGCAGCATCACCCGCACGTCCTGGATGTCCGGCAGATTGCGCAGGACCACCGGTTCATCGGTGAGCAGACAGCCGGCGAGGATCGGCAGCGCGGCGTTCTTGTTCCCACCGGGGCGGATCGAGCCCTCGAGTCTTCTTCCACCCTCGACGATGAAGCGTTCCATTTGTCGCGGATTCTATCTTTCTTCCTTCTGCCTTCTGCTTTCTGCCTTCTGCTATCTTGTCTTCATGATCGTGGCTCCCCTCTCCTCGGGCAGTGCCGGGAACGCGTACTGGTTCGAGTCGGACGGGACGGCCATCCTCGTCGATGCCGGGATCGGGCCGCGCGAGACGAAGAAGCGGCTCGAGGCGATCGGCCTCGACATCGAGCAATTGTCCGGCGTCGTCCTCACGCACGAGCACTACGATCACATCCGCGGCGCGGAGAAAATCGCGCGCAAGTATCAGATCCCGATCTACCTCACGCGCGGCACGCTCGAGAACTCGACGATCGATCGCGCGGAGACGAAGACCGTGGTCTTCGAGAACGATTCCGCGTTCACGATCGGCGAGCTGCAGGTGCACGCGCGGAAGACGATTCACGACGCCGCCGATCCGGCCTGCTTCGTCGTGGAGGCGCGCGACGGGACCCGCGTCGGCATCGCCAGCGACCTCGGATACGTCGACGCCGGCGTGATGCGTCATCTCAGCGGATGCGACGGCCTTTTCTTCGAGTCGAATCACGACCTCGACATGCTGCGCATGGGCAGCTATCCCTGGCCGCTGAAGCGCCGGATCATGTCGCGCTTCGGCCATCTCTCGAACGACGATTCCGTCAACGCCGTCCAGCGCCTTCTCGGCTCGGAGCTGAAAACGCTCTGCATGATTCACCTCTCGCAGCGGAACAATCACGAGTCGATCGTCCGCGACATGTGCACGCGCCTCCTCCGCCGCACCGGCGCGAGCATCGAGTTCGCCATCGCCCGCCAGTTCGAGCCCACCGGCCTCTTCGACGTCGCGCGGAGACGCGAGCGGAAGCCGATGCCGGGACAGATGTCGCTGTTCTAGAATCGCCGCCGATGAAAGCAACTGTTACGGTTGAGTTAAAACCCTCCGTCCTCGACCCTCAAGGCAAGGCAATCCAGCACTCGCTCAGCTCGCTTGGGTTCGCGGGTGTGGAAGATGTGCGGGCCGGCAAGCTGTTTCGGATTGTGCTTGCGGACAGTGGGCAGACACGGGAGGAGATCGAATCGCAAGTTCGACAGATGTGTGAGCGGCTTCTCGCTAACACGGTCATCGAAAAATTCTCCTACACTCTCGAGGAGTAGACTCACCGCTCTCGTGCTGCTCACTACCGCGGCTAGCTTGTTCGCAAGCGCCGCCGAGGTCCTCACTCCCGCACCCTCCCGCGACAACAAAGTCATCCGCCGCTGGTCCGTTGCCGGCGATCCGCGCGGCGTCGCGCATGGCAGCGACGGCACGATCTACGTCGGACTCGCGGAACCGCAGGCGGTGATCGCGATCGATCCGAAGAGCGGCGCGATCAAGAAACGCCTCGTCCTCGACTCCGCCGAGATCGCGTCGACGAAAGAGCTGGTGACGATGCGCACGAATCCCGAGCGCACGCGCCTCTTCATCGCCAACGGCAGCGATGAAAGCGCAACGATCCTCTCGCTTCCCGACCTGGCCGTGCTGCGCGAGATCACGATGGAAGGCGAGACCATCCGGGATGTCGTTCCCGATCCGAAAGGCCGCTACGTTTACGTCCTCGGCCGGAGCGTGCACGTGTACGACAAGAACGGACACACCGAGCTGCGTACGCTGCCGGTCGATGACCCGATGGCCATCGCCGCGAGCGCGAACGGCTCGACGCTCGCCGTCGTCTTCACCGAGGACTTCGGGAACACGAAGGCGAGCAGCGTCGCGCTCTTCGATACGAACACCTTCGCGGAGACGAGGCGCGATCCGTTGCAGACGACGGAGGCCATCGAAGCGGTGATGTTCGCGGACCAAGATCGCGCGCTCATCGCCGTCAGCCGCAACCATCTCTTCGAGAAATCGAAGTCCGTGACGAGCGAGCGCATCTGCCTTCCAGAGGGAAGCGGCGCCCAGATCGCCACGCTCGGCAGCGCCGACACGGTCCTTCTATATGCCGAGCGCCGTTGCAGCGCGAGCGGGACATTTTCCGGCGAGAACCGGAGCGTGATGCCGGCCTCGCTGTACGGCGTCAACGCGTACGCGGTCGCGTACGACAAGGCCGCGAACGCGCTGATCGTCACCGACCGTGCGGGGTTTTTGACGTTGTACAGCGTGCCGCGCGTGACCGTCGCACGCTGAAAAGTGGAGGACAGGCACTCCTGCCTGTCCTGAGCGAAGCGATGAAACCAGGACAGGCAGGAGTGCCTGTCCTCCACGCTAAAACGTAAACGTCCGCGAGTACTTCACGATCAGCGCGCGCCCGAGCGTCAGCGGCTCCTGCTCGACGCGCTCCGTATCCAACCCCTCGTTGTACACGAGCCAGAGATCCGTCCCCTCGGAGACCTGATAGCGCAGCCGCAAGTTCAGATCGGCGCGCTGCGTCGTCGAGTTGTACTGCACGAACGCGTTCGCGGACATGCGCGCGTCGAGCGCGGTGCGGATGCGGAAGCGCAGCAGTTGAATGTCCGCGCGCTCGTCGCGCACCGGGAAGCGGAGACGCGTCAGCTGATACTCGGCGCCGAGCTCGAGGTGCCGCGAGACGTTCCAGGTCGGCGAGAGGATGAGCTGCGTCCGCTTCCCGTCAAAGTACGTGCCGCTGCGGAAGTCGACGTCCGTCCGCAGTTTCCGCCCGGTCGATACGAAGTAGACGAGCTGCAGATCGGCGAAGTTGTACACACCCGCCGGGATGTGAATCTTCCCGCCGACCGTGAACGGAACGAGCACGTTCTCATGAAACCACTTCGGCTCCACCCACCCGCCGCCGCCCGACTTCGTGTCCCACTGCACCCACACCGCATACACACCCGACTCGAGCTTGTGATCGGAGTTCCGGAACAACGAGTTCGCGACCGCGCCCGGATAGATGCGCCGGAAGTAGCGATGCTTGTCGGTGAAGATGTAGTAGTTCCCGGCCGTGTTGAACGAAGTGAAATCGGTGCGCGGCACGAAGCCGAGCTCGGGCCGGAAATCGCGCCCCGCGCGTGAGAGCTGCGCGTTCGCGGAGAGTCCGCGCTGCGTGCGGCGCTCCCAGCGGACGTCGAACAAGCTGCTGCTGAGGAAATCGCCATCGCGCTCGCTGTCGCGCACCGACGCGAACTTCGCGAGCAGGTAGTGATCGCCTTTGAGATGCAGCGTCGTGTCTCCGCCGAGGGCGAAGTTGGAGCGGCCGTCGCCGACATACGTCGTCAGCATCAGGCCGGCGGTCGATTGCGGATCGCGGATCCCGCGGCGGAAGCGAAACACGCCGAAGTTCTCGTGCTCGGTCTGCATGTCGAGCAGGCCGGTCTCCCACTTGCCGACGCGGCCCACCATGCGCGCGCCGCCGAGGATGCGCTCGGGCTGCCCGAAGCTGTCGAGGCCGATGCGCCGCGAGTGAAAGAGGCGCAGGCCGTTCGCGCTGAGGAAATCGAACACGCCGGCGTTTTCCTGAAAAAAGCGCCGCCGTTCGGGGAAGAAGAGCGGAAAGCGATCGAGCGCGACCTGCTGATCATCCGCCTCGACCTGCGCAAAGTCGGTGTTCGCGGTGAGATCGAGCGTGAGCTTCGGCGTGATCGGGTACCGCACGTCGAGCCCCGCCTCCTGCGAATGCTCGGCCGGCGCGGTCCGTACGCGCGCGCTTTCGGCGAGCGCGTACGGCGTGACGTACAGCGGCGTCCCGCTGCGCACGCCCGTCAGCATCACGTCCTGCGCCTTCGATGGCGCGCGAAATTGAAATTTCGGATCGATGTCGGGGAACGTCACGCGCTCGTTGAGCCGCGAGACGTAGCGCGTCACCGTCAGTCCCATCACCGCGCGGCCCGCGTCGTCGGCCTGGAAGCCGATCGTGGAAAACGGGATGCGCACTTCGACGAACCACCCTTCGTTCGTGATCGTCGCCTTCGCGTTCCAGAAACCGTCCCAGTTGTCGTTGAGCGTGACGCCGTCGTCGGAGACGAGCGAGTCGAAGCGCATACCGGCCGGCGTGACGCCGAACCATTTCGCGTTGTTGTTGTCATTGAACGCGTCGATATAGATCGCCAGCGCGTCGTCGCCGTTCCAGCGGTCGCGATACAGCGAGTTGATGCGGATGCCGGACGGCTTCGTCTCGAAGCACCACGCCCCCGCGTAAAACGCCTCGTCGTCGTACGCCACGCGGATCTCGCTGCGCTGCGTCGGCGTGCCGTGATACGTCGGCAGGTACATTGTCAGCGGCAGCGGCGGCACGCTTTGCCACGCCTCGTCGCTCATGTTGCCGTCGACGACGATCGGCGTGGCGATGTGCGTGAGCTGTAGCGGTTGCGTCAGTGTCGCGGCGAGAAGCAATGCGAGCATGCGCGGAGTCTGGAAGCGCGCGTCGTCACGCAACATGTGCCGGAGGTCACGAAAAAGTCATGGTGCGTTGTGCGGACGGAAAGGCGTTGCGATACTGCAACCGTGCATCCCTCCGGCGAGATCGTCGGCTATCGCACGTTCGTCATCATCGTGGCGGCGGCGTATTTCACGCTCGTGAGCGTCACGCCGCGCGCGTCGTGGCAACCGCAGGCCGTCCCCGTGATTCCGCTGGCGGCGATGAGCGTCGTCTACCTCGTCCTCGGCATCTGGGGCTTCGAATTCGCGCAGCGCCATCGCCGGCTGCTCCTCTCGCTCGCCTACCTCGGCGTGGAGTTCGCGATCGGCATGTACATCAACAGCCTCGCCCCCGGCGGCATGCTGCCGATGATCCTCCTGCCGATCGCGGCGCAGGCGGTCTCGCTGCTGCCGCGGGTCTGGGCCGCCGGCATGTGCCTCCTCGTCATCGCCGGCATCAGCGGCAATCTGACGTGGGTCCCGGCCTGGCCGCACTGGTTTCGCAACGTCGCGCTCGCGACGGCGGCAGTCGTGTTCGTCGTCGTGTACGTCGGTGTCGCGCAACGCGAGCGGCAAGCGCGTATGCGCGCCGAAATTCTGTCGGACGAGGTCGCGCAGCTCGCCGCGGCGAACGAGCGCAATCGCATCGCGCGCGACATTCACGATACGTTAGGCCACTACCTGACCGTCATTCACGTGCAGCTCGAAGCCGCGCGCGCCGTCATCGCCACCGACACCGACCGCGGCCTCCTCGCCGTCAGCCGCGCGCAGGCGCTCGCGAAAGACGGGCTCACGGCCGTGCGCCAGTCCGTGAAGGCGTTGCGCGAAGACGTCGTGTTCGACAGCATCGCCGACGAGCTGCGCTCGATCGTCGACAGCGTGCGCGATGAGACGTTCACGGCGACGTTCGAAAACAGCGGCACGCCGCGGCCGGTCAGCGCCGCGACCGCCCTGGCGCTGCATCGCACGACGCTCGAGGGACTGACGAACGTGCGCCGCCACGCCGACGCGAAGCGCGTCCGCGTGGAGCTGGCGTTCCGCGACAGGATCCATCTGTCGATCCACGACGACGGCCGCGGCACGACCGACGCGAACGGCGGCGGCTTCGGACTCAAAGGCATTCGCGAACGCGCCGAGCAGCTCGGCGGAACAATGCGTTATCAGACCGCGCCGGGCAGCGGCTTCATGCTGGAAGTGGAGCTGCCCGCGTGATCCGCATCGTCATCGCCGACGATCAGATGCTGTTCCGCGAAGGCCTGCGCACGCTGCTCTCCACGCGTTCCGATTTCGAGATCGTCGGCGAAGCCTCGGACGGCGAAGAAGCGATCACGCTCGTCGAGTCGTTGAGCCCGAACGTCGTGCTGATGGACCTGCGCATGCCGAAGCTCGACGGCATCCAAGCG
>DATFHJ010000219.1:0-16734 GCA_035248585.1 Thermoanaerobaculia bacterium | reverse complement strand
CGTCGTCGACGACGCACACGCCCTGGTCGTGTCCGTAGTACTTGCGCGTCAGTTCGAGATACAGCTTGTCGAGCGCATCGCCGGTGACCGGCTCGCCCTTCTCGGCCATGTCGTGGATCGTCTTCTCGAAATCGGCGAACTGCGTCTGGCGGAAGACCGTGCCTTTGAACCCTTCGAGATAGTTGCCGAGGAGCGCGAGACGCGTCGCCGGATCCTTGATCTGCTTCAGCATCGAGTCGATGAGCAGGGCCTCGTTGAACGTCGAGGCCACCTCGGCCACGAAGATCGGATAGCTGGCCGTGATGAAGGGCTGGTTCTTGTTCGACAGATAGCTCTGCATCGTGTGGCCGAGCTCGTGGGCCACGGTGCTCATGTCGTTGTACTGGCCGTTGTAGTTGATGAGCATGTACGGATGGATGTCGTAGGCGCCGCCGTTCGAGTAGGCGCCGGAGCGCTTCCCGGGCGTGGGATAGAGATCGATCCAGCGCTCCTTGAACGCGCGGTCGATCACCGCGACGTAGTCCGCGCCGAGCGGAGCGAGCGCCGCGGCGATGTTCTTGCGGGCCTCCTCCGCCGTGTACTTCAGGTCGACGCTGGCCACGAGCGGCGCGTAGAGGTCGTAGTAGTGAAGCTCGTCGAGTCCCATCATCCGCTTGCGAAGCTTCAGATAGCGGTGAAACGTCGGCAGATTCGCGTTCACGCCGTTGACGAGGCTCGTGTAGACGCTGGTCGGAATGTTGTCGGTGTCGAGCGCCGCGTCGAGCGTCGTCGGATACTTGCGCGCCCGGATCGAGAACATGTCCGCCTGCAGGTTCGCGTTCATCGTCGATCCGAGAGTGTTGCGGTACTGTCCGAGAGCGCCGAAGAATGCCTCGAAGACCTTCTTGCGGTCTTCGCGATTCGGAAGCGAGCGTGAGACCGAGAAGGTCGCGGAGTCGAGCCGGCGGCTCGATCCGTCGGCGAGCGTCACGGTTGGGAACGGGAAATCGGAGTTCACGAAGATCCCGTAGATGTCACTCGCGGCCGGCGACATGAGACCCGCGTCGGCGATCAGCTTCTCCTCCGCTTCCGAGAGCGTGTGTGCCTTTCTGCGCTGCAAGTCCTGGAGGAAGAACCGGTAGGGCTTCAGCTTCGGCTCCGCGGCCAGGAACTGGTCGATGGTCGCCGCGTCCATCTTCAGGATCTCCGGCTGCAGCCAGGCCGTTGCCGCGGCAAACGTCGAGCCCAGCTGTCCGATCTCCTGCTTCATCGCCTGATACGCCGAGCTCCGGGTGTCCGTGTCGGAGTTCATCGCCGCGTAGACGTAGAGCCGCCCGAACTCTTTGTTGAGATTCGTGATGGCCTCGGCCGCCGCGAGCATTTTCGCCGGCGACTCCGCGAGCGTCCCCTTGTACGACCCGACCTTCTCCATCCTGGCGACGAAGTCCGCTTTGGCGGTCTTCCAGGCGTCGTCGGACGCGTAGATGTCGGCGAGATTCCACTTGTACTGATCCGGGATCGAGTTGCGTTCCCGGGTCTGGGCCGCCGCCGTGAGCCCGACGAGAAGCAGGAGCGCCAGCGCCTTCGCGCGATATACGTGCATAGACCTCTTTCCTTCTGAACGAGATGGTTCACGCTGTTCTACGTGAAATGGGTGGGCGGGTTGGTTACGAACGGGTGAAGGATCTCATTGAAGTTGACGCCTTCCCACCCGCCCGCTAGAGTCGCGCGCCATGCTGAAGACCTCCCTCCGTCTGCTCCTTCTGGCCGCGGCGATGAACGCCTTCGGTCAGGCCGCGCCCGCAAGCTGTCCGGCGGTGAGAGTTTCCTGCCCGGACATGGTGAAGGCCGGCGAGGATCTCACGTTCACCGCGAGTGTGAGCGGCGGGGCAGCCGACGTCACCCCGACCTACAACTGGACGGTGTCGGCGGGATCGATCAAATCGGGCCAGGGAACGTCGACGATCGTCGTCGACACCACCGGCACCGGCGGGCAGACCATCACCGCGACGGTGGACGTGGGCGGGTTCGCGCGGGAGTGCAGCACCTCGAGCTCCTGCACCACCTCCGTGGAGACGAAAGCCGCACCGGCCGTGAAGTTCAAGGAGTACGTCACGCCGGACCTGAGCGCGAACAAGAAGGTGCTCGACGACTTCGTCATCGCGTTGCAGAACGACCCCGAGGCGCAGGGCTACATCATCGCGTACGGCGGTCGAACGAGCGGTCCGAATGACGCGCAGAAGGCGGCCGACAACGCCACCGACTACACGATGAAGACGAGGAAGATGGACGGCGTGCGGACGCTGTCCGGTGTCGGCGGCTACCGCGAGGAGCCGACTATCGAGCTCTGGATCGCACCGCCCGGCGGCGCCCAGCCGATGGCCACACCCACGGTCGCGCCGGAGGATGTGAAGCCGTCGGCGCAGTAGTTTCAGGAAGATCTCACGGAACTTTCAGCGTCCTTTCAGGACGCCGCTTCCTGTCGTGCCTATCGTGCAGGCACCGCAACCATCAAAGGAGCGATCCGTGAAACCTTCTCATCCCCTCGCGGCGTTGGCCGTGCTGTTCAGTCTCGTTCTGACCTCCCCCGCCGCGCCGGCGGCAGCGGCGATTTCTGACGATACCCGCGCACGCGTCGCTGCCGCCTACGGCAAGCTTCCGCTGAGCTTCGAGCGCAACGAGGGGCAAACGGCCGCGGAAGTGGCCTATCTCTCCCGTGGACGCGGGACCACGCTCTTCCTGACGCCTTCCGAGGCCGTGCTCGCACTGCGAGGATCGCGGAAGGATGCGAAACGCGCGGTCCTGCGGTTGCGCATGGTCGGTGCGAACACCGCTCCCGCGATCGCGGCCGAAGAGCCGCTGCAGGGAACGGTCAACTATTTCCGCGGCAATGACCGAAGCCGGTGGCGCACGGGCGTGCGCACGTTCCGGCGGATCCGCTACGACGAGGTCTGGCCGGGCATCGATCTCGTCTGGCACGGTACGCAGAGCGCGCTCGAATACGACTTCATCGTCGACCCGGGCGTCGATCCATCGCGCATCCGTCTTCGCGTCGACGGCGCGAAGCGGCTGCGCCTCGACGACGGCGGAAATCTCATCGCCGAGACGGCTGCCGGCGACGTCATTCAGCACGCGCCGGTTCTCTATCAGGAGAGCGCGGCCGGACGCACGCCGGTGCGCGGCACGTACGTGCTGCACGGCAAAAAGGAAATCGGGTTCGACGTCGGTGCCTACGACCGGACGCGCGCGCTGATCATCGATCCCGTGCTCGAATACTCGACGTTCCTCGGGCGCACCTCCTTCGACGAAGCGTTTGCGATTGGCGTCGATGACCAGGGCCAGGCCTACGTGACCGGGCCGACGCAGGAAGCGAACGACTTTCCGCCGAAGGGTCCCTTCGACGCGGAGAACGCGAAGGACGGCTTTCTCATCTTCATCACCAAGCTCAACCCCCTCGGCTCGGACACGAGCTACACCGCGCTCCTTTCGGGAGCCGACGGCACGCGCTGCTTCGATGACACCTACTGCGGCCTGATCGCGACCGGCATCGCGGTCATGCGCGATGGCAGGGCAGCCATCACGGGCAGCGTCGACAACTCCACGAACAGCAGCACCTATCCCGTGACGGAGAACGCGTTCCAGGACAATGGTCGTAGTTGTTCGACATTCTGTCCCGTGCGTGGCCGGCGCAGCCTCGACGCATTCGTCACGATGCTGAGCGCCGACGGCGAGACGATTCTCTACTCGACCTTCTACGGCGGCAGTGCCGCAACCGACGACAAGCACGACGACATCGGCGAAGCCATCGCCATCGACGCCAACGCCCGGATCTACATCACGGGCCGCACCAGCTCGGACGATCTCCCGACGAAGAACGCGTTCCAGTTCTCGCGCCGGTCCTCCGGCGAAAAGACGGACGCGTTCGTCGCCGTGTTCGACCCCTTCGAGTCTCGCGGCAACAAGACGCTCCTCTACGCCAGCTACCTGGGCGGCAACCGCGACGACGTCGGACGCGGCATCGCCGTCGATCCCGACAGGAATGCCTACGTCGTCGGCAGCACGAGCTCCACCAATCTCCAGACCAGGAGTCCGGCCGGGCAGTCGCTGCCACCGCTGCAGGGCGATTTCCAGGGCGGCGGATTCGATGGATTCGTATCCAAGATCGACACCGAAGCGAGCGGCAATGACTCGCTGACGTACCTCTCGTACTTCGGCGGGGCGATCAACGACCGCGTGGAGGGAGTCGCCGTCGATTCTCTCCAGCGCGCGTACATCACCGGAGCGACGAGCTCCGATCCGGCATCGTTCCCCCTCGTCAACGCCTTCGACTCTACGCAGCGAAACGGAGAAGCGTTCGTGGCCAAGCTGAACGCCGACGGCACGGCGCTCTTCTACTGCAGCTTCCTCGGCGGCGACAACGGCAACACGGCCGCGGACTTCGAGGAAGGGATGGCCATCACCATCGATGCCCTGGGCAGCGCGTACGTCACCGGCAACACCACGTCACGCGATTCGTTCCCGACGAGCGTGTTCGCGCCACCGTTTCCGCCCGAGCAGCGCGGGACGGCGTTCGTGGCGAAGATCGGCCCCGGCGTCTCGGCCACGGCCACGCCGGTGCTGCTGTTCTCCAGCACGTTCGGCGGCGAAGGAACGAAGACGCGCGGCATTGCCTTGAATCCCGCCGACGATCCCTACATCGCCGGTGTGTCGTTCGGTGAGTTGCCGGCGACGGACGGCGCATTCCAGACGAAGTTCGGCGGCGCGAGCGACGCGTTCGTGTCCAAGATCGGGGACCTGCCGGATGGCGCGCCCGATACCACCGGTCTCTACGACTCCGTACGCAACGAATTCCTGCTGCGGAACTCGAACAGCACCGGCGGTCCCGATCTGGTCGTTCCCCTCGGGCAGCCGGGCGATCTTCCGGTTGCGGGCGATTGGGATGCGGATGACGTGACCGACGTCGGCGTGTTCCGTCCCGAGACCGGTCAGTTCTTTCTCCGACTCCGGATCGACGGACAACTCGAGATCGTCACCGTGAGTTTCCCCGGAGGTAAAGCTGATCTTCCGGTCGCGGGCGACTGGGACGGCGACGGCTTCGACACCGTTGGTGTGTTCCGCAATGGTGGCCGTACCGGGCAGCAGTTCCTCCTGACCAACGCGCGCGCGACGGAGAACCAGTTTCCCGATAGCGAAATCGTTTTCAGCGCCGGCGAGGCTGGAGACCTCCCGCTCGCGGGCGACTGGAACGGCGATGGCCGCGATACCATCGGCCTGTTCCGCCCGTCGACCTCGGCGTTCATTCAGATGGATGACCTCTCGGCCACCGCGGTGCGATCGTTCCCCTTCGGCATCGCGGGCGATCTGCCCCTGGCCGGCGACTGGGACGGCGACGCCCGCGACGACGTCGCAGTCTTCCGCCCCTCCGACCGCACCATGCACCTGACGACCGACTTCGGCGTCACCGCCGGAATCGTCTTCGAGTTCCAGACGGCGAAGGGCGCCCACTCACCCGTGGCAGGCGACTGGGACGGGCGGTAGGCGGGATTTCCGGCTGGCCATCGCGCGACCTCCGGCGTGTCACGCCGGAGGTCGCGGGTTCGAGCGCCGGGGACAACGCGGTGTAACCACCGGCAGAAATAGGTGATCGCATCGTCGTTGTAGATACGCACATGAGAACACGCATTCAAAAGTGGGGGAATAGCTTGGCTCTTCGAATTCCGAAGCCCTACGCCGAGGAAGCGCAACTTGGCGAAGACTCCGCGGTCGACGTAACGGTACGCAACGGCAAGCTGGTCGTTGCGCCGATCGTTGAAGACCAGCACACGCTCGAAGAGCTCGCCGCGCAGATTACGGCTAGCAATCGCCACGGCGAAACCACCACGGGGAAAGTAGTTGGCAACGAAGTCTGGTAGCTACGTTCCTGAGCGCGGAGATGTCGTCTGGCTCTCCTTTGATCCGCAGGCGGGTCACGGACGAGCGGGTCGTCGGCCAGCTGTCATTTTGTCCCCGGCGCTCTATAACGGCAGTTCTGGGCTCGCCATCGTCGTGCCCATTACTTCGCGTGCAAAGGCTATCCGTTTGAAGTTGAGCTTCCTGCCAATTTTGCAGTCAGCGGCGTCATTCTGCCTGACCATCTGAAACGTGTTGATTGGCGTGCGAGAAAGGCTCAGCGAATCGGCGCATTGCGCCGCGACACTCTTAAGCACGCGCTGAGAAAAGCAGCACTGCTCATACAGCTGGCTAACTCCGCGTAGAAGTGATGCGGCCCGGAGCTTAACGCAAGCGCTGGCCGCCCGCGTCGAGAGTCTCCGGAAGATCCTCGGCCGCAAGGGCAGGAATGCGAAAAAGAAGAAGCAGGAGCCGTAGACCGCTAGTAGTTCACCAGCTTCGCAAACAGATTCCGCCACCGTGCCGGACGCGCGCCGGGACGGTCATACGCGAAGACGAGGATCGTGCGGCGGCCGGGGCGTTGCGAGCGGCCGCGATGCAGGCTTTGCCGTCCGCGCAGGACGAGGACGTCGCCGCCCTTTGCCTTCACCGAATGCCGCGGCAGGAGCGACGCGAGTTGCGGAGCGGCGTACGCGGCGTAGAAGAGCGGCTTCACGAAGCGGCTCACGCGCGCGTCGACCAGCTCCGTCACGCCCTCCGATTCGTTCTCCAGCGTCACCACCGCCGCGAGCGCGTGGCCGTCGAAGTGCCAGCGGAAGCCGTCCTCGCGCGCGTCGTAACGTTGCACGCGCATGCGGCGCGTGGCGTCGCCGAAGAGTGCAAGCGGCATCCCGCCGAGGTCTTCGGCGATCGGGCGGATCCGCTCCGCGAGCGCGGCGATCGACGGAATGCGCTCGGCGATCACCGTCCCGTCGATCACCGAGTAGCGCGGTCCGATGCCGTGCTTCCCGTCGACGCGGCGGAACGCCGCGTCATGACGGGCGATGTCGTCGAGCAGCGCCGTGCGCTCGGACTCGCTGAGATACTGCTCGAGCAGACGAAACACGCGGCTCAATTCTGCGCGTTCAATGCCTTCGTCACCAACTCCAGCTCGCGCGCCCGCAAGGCGGCGCACTCCGCGACCTGCTCCGCGCTGCGCTCCAGCTGGCGTTTCGTTCCCTCGACCTGGTGCTCTTCGAAGAACTTCTGCGCCGCGGCGACGCGCTCCGGCTCGCATCCCTCGGCGACGAACGGCAGCGTGCGCAGCACCGGCGGCTGGAAGCGCTTCACCATCTCGTCATAGTTCGACGTCGCCCACTGATAGAACTCGTCGCGCTCCTGCTCCGTCAGCGGCAGTCCCGCGACCGGCATCGTCTCGTTCCAGCGCGTGGCGGCGCTGAGCGCGTACGCGCGGGCCTTCTTCTTCAACTCCGGATTGCGGAAGCGGCCGAGGACTCGCGCGTACGTGCGCCGCTCCGTGGGCGACACCGCCGCTTCGAATCGCTTTCGCATCTCCTCGAACATCGCCTCGTCGCCACGATCGGCGGCGATGAACAGCACCGAGTCGACGAGACTCGGATCGACCGACGCCGGATCCTTCAGGTACTTCGCGAGCTGTTCGTTGGCGAACTGACGCACCGTCTCGTCATTGCCTTGCACGCCGAGGAATTGCAGCAGGTCGGGGCGGAGCGTCGTGATGGCGATCGACTCGCCGGGCTTCGGCGTCAGGCCGATGTGCTCGAGCGCGGGATGCAGGATGCGCCGGAAATAGGCGGAAAGCCGCGGCTGCGTCGCGGCGGTTTCGAACGGCAGGCGCAGCTCTGCGAGCGCGGTGACGAGCGACTGCAGTGCCTCGGGGCTGGCGTCATTCGCGAAGCGGCCGAGGAGCTCGATGTAGGCGTCGCCGTGAATCGCGCCGGCGCGAAGCAGCGCGCCGAGATTGCTGATGAACGCGTGGCGCTCCTCCGGCGTGAGCAGCTCGCCGGAGCGGCTGGCCAGCGCCGTCGTCCACGCGGCGGGCCCGTTCCAGCGAAAATAGCCGGGCTGCGGAAACAGCCACTCGATCCGCGCTCCTTCGAGCTTCACCGTCTTCGACGGCGTATCGAGAAGCACGGACGTCTTCCGCGTCGCCGTGCCGTCGGAGTAGCGGAGCGTGAGCGGAATCTTCCACGTCTGCGCCCGCATCGGCATCGCCGACGTCGTGAAGCGGCTCTGCTTCAGCGTGATCGTCGACGGTCCGGTGAGCTCGACGCTGACGAGCGGAATGCCGGGCAGATCGACGAACGACTGGAACGCCGCGGCGGTCGACGCGGGCGCGTGGCGGCCGAGGGAGGCGAAGAAATCGTCGGCGTCGGCGTTGCCCCACGCGTGCGCGCGGATGTGATCGAGCACGCCGAGGCGAAACTTCTCGCCGCCGATCCACGCCTCGAACATCGCCAGCACCGCTTTACCCTTGAGATAGACCGTCGCGTAGTTGGAGAACACCTGGCTCGGCGCGATGTTGCGCGTGCGCGTCGGATCGGTGGTCGCGCGCGCGTCGATGTTCATCGCGTTCTGCACGCGAATCAGCTCGTCCAGATCGCTCGCCAGTTCGGGATACAGCTCGCGCGCGACCTTGTCCCCCAGCCAGTCCGCGAACGACTCGTTGAGCCAGAGATCGTCCCACCACTCCATCGTCACGAGATCGCCGAACCACATGTGCGCGAGCTCGTGCGCGACCAGCTTGATCATCGTCGACCGCTGTCCGGGCGTCACCGTCGCGGGGTCGAGCATGATGTAGCGATCGCCGAACGTGATCGCGCCGGCGTTCTCCATCGCGTGGTTGAACTCCGGCACGGCGATGAGATCAACTTTCTCGAACGGATGCTTGCTGCCGAAGAACGCCTCCAGCGCGCGCAGAACCGGCGGCGTCACCTCCGCCGTGATCGCGGCGAGCTTCCCCTGCCCTTTCGGCGCAACGATTCGCACCGGGATGCTGGTGCCGGCGATCGGTATGTAATCGAACTTGCCGACAGCGAGCGCAATCAGATACGACGGCAGCGGCTTCGTACGCTTGAAGCGGATCGTCTTCGTCGTGGCGGTGCTCGACTCGGAGGCAATCGGCGAGTTCGACACCGCGTCGTAGCCGGCCGGAACTTCGACGGTGATGTCGTACGGGATCTTGAAGCGCGGCTCGTCGAACGCCGGGAAGATGCCGCGCGCGTCGACCGGCTCGAAGTCGGTCACGAGCATCGTCTCGCCGTCCTTCGTCGGGATCTTGCAGAAGCCCGACTCCGGGCGCGTGTAGTCATTCGTGAAGTCGATCGTCAGCGACGCGCGCCCCGGCTGCAAGGCGCGCGCTGCCGTAATGATCAGCGTCTCGTCCTCGCCTGCCTCGTGTGTGATCGCAATCGTGCGCTTCCCCTGCGTCAGCGTCATCGCGCTGAGGGTCAGCTCCTTCGCGTGCAGGCGGAACGTCTTCGTCGCCTTCTTCACGTCGAGGTCGATCGTCACCTTGCCGCTGTAGGTGTCGCCGCGCGGATCGGTGATGAGCGTCAGCGACTGGCGCGTGGGAACGACGTCATTTCCGAGGCGCACGGTGGCCGCGGTGGCGGTGAACGCGAAGGCGAGGATGACGGCAATCCGCAAGGATTTCATCGTGCGTTGATGCTAGCGGATGGGCCGCGCGCCAGGCGTTCCGCTTTCGTTACAGCGGTGACACACCTGCACCGCGGGCTCGCAGCACACTCGGCGCATGGAAAACGTCTGGCTCGATCTGCGGCGCAGCATGCGAAGCCTGTTGCGCACGCCGGGACTCTCGCTCGCCGCGCTGACCTGCGTCGCCCTCGGCATCGGATCGGCCGTCTTCATCTTCACCGTCGCCTACGGCGTGCTCGCGCGCGCACTCCCCTTCCCGGACAGCGACCGGCTGCTGCGCGTGTGGAAGGTCGATCCCGCGTCGCCGAACGAGCGCCGCGGCCTGTCGTACCTCGACTACAAAGACCTCGCCGCGCGGACGCGCGCCTTCGACGCCGTGGAAGTCGTCGGCCGCACGCGCCTGGCCGTGGTCAGCGACGACGGCGCCGAGCGGATGCGCGGCGAGGCGGTCAGCGGCGGCTACTTTGCGATGATCGGCTTGCGTCCCGCGAAGGGACGCCTGTTCGCCACCGGCGAATACCGTCCGAATGCGCCGCGCGTGATCGTCATCAGCCACGACATGTGGCAGCGCAAGTACGCGGGCCGCGCCGACATCCTCGGCAAGACAGTTCGCGCGCGCGGATTCTCGGAAGGTCGCGCGAATGACGAGCTGCGCACGATCGTCGGCGTCATGCCGCCGGGCTTCGCCGGCACCGTCGACGAGGACATCTCCGAGTTCTGGATTCCGATCGAACACTACGCGCCGCACCGGATCCTGGAAATGCGCGGCAACGCGAGTTGCTGGCTGCTGGCGCGTCTGCGCACCGGCGTGAGCATCAACGCCGCGCAGGCGGAGATCGTGCGCCTCGGCGCGGGCATCGGCGCCGAAAATCCGGAAGCGTGGAAAGGCGCGTCGCTGCGCGTGGAGCCGCTCGGCGAATTGTGGCGCGGACAGTTCCGCACCGGCCTGCTGATGCTCAGCGGCGCGTCGATCCTCCTCCTGCTGATCACGTCGACGAACATCGCCAACCTGCTTCTCGCGCGGCTCGCGCAACGCGAGCACGAGCTGACGCTGCGCATGGCCCTCGGCGCGACGCGGCGTCGGATCATTCAGCAATTGCTGACCGAAAGCGTCCTCCTGTCGCTCGCCGGCGGCGTCATCGGAATCGGCGCGGCGATGGTGTGCCTCCGCCTCTTCCTCGCCGCGAACGTCATCGCGCTGCCGCGCTACGCCGCCATCGCCGCCGACACGCGCGTGATCGCATTCGCCGCGCTCCTCGTGCTCGCCACCGGCATCCTCTTCGGCGCCGTTCCCGCGCTGTTCGGCTCACGCGTAAATCCCGGCAAAACGCTGCGCGAAGCGGTGCGCGGCGGGACGCAGGGACGGCGGCAGCGGCTCGCCGGCGAAGGCCTGGTGATGCTGGAGATCGCGCTCACCGTCGTCCTGCTCATCGCCTCGATGCTCATGCTGCGCACGTGGCGCAATCTCGCGAGCGGCGACGTCGGATTCCGCACCGCGAACCTGCTGCGTATGGCCATCACGCTCGATGCGACTGCCGCTGCGCCGCTGCGCTTTGTTGACGAAGCACGCGCGCAGCTCGAAAGCGTGCCGGGCGTGGAGAAGGTCACGTTCATGGCCGGCGTGCTCCCGCCGTACGACGACGAGCGCGTGGCGCTGGCGGTGAACGGGGTTCCCGTCCCGGCGCTCGCGGACGCGCGCGGCCATGCGATCGACGATCGCTTCTTCGACGTGCTCGGCATCAAGCTGCTGCGCGGACGCGCGTTCACGGATCGCGAATCCGCGCGCGTGGCGATCGTGAGCAAGCGGCTCGCGGCGGCGATCGGAGAACCCGCCATCGGCCGCACGATTCAGTTCGTCGACGGCGCCTCGATGGAGATCATCGGCATCGCCTCGGACATTCAGTATCAAGGTCCGTTATCGAGCCGCGGATTCGACTACGACCTCTACGTCCCGATCGCGCAGCGTCCCGACACCGTCCTCTCGATGGGCATCGCCACGTCGGTCGATCCGGCAACGCTGATCCAGCCGCTGCAGCAGAAGCTCGGCAAGCTCGCGCCGACCTCGCCGACGCACTGGATCTCGACGATGGAAGAAGAGCTGTCGTCGCACATCCGCAACGCGCGTCTCTACGCGTGGCTCAGCTCGATCTTCGGCGGGAGCGCGCTGCTCCTGGCGATCCTCGGCGTGTACGGCGTGCTCGCGAACTCCGTGAGCCGCCGCTCGGTGGAGATCGGCGTGCGGATGGCCCTCGGCGCCGGCCGCGGCGACATCGCCCGGCTCGTCGTACGCGAGGGCATGATCATCCTGCTGTGCGGCTTCGCCGCCGGCGCGGTGCTCGCCGCGATCACGACGCGTTTGCTGCGCAGTCTCCTGTACGGCATCGCGCCGGGGGACGTGATGAGCTACGCGATCGTCAGCGGCGTCGTGATCGCGTGCGGAGTTCTCGCGACGTACATCCCGGCCGCGCGCGCGACGCGCGTGGAACCCGTCGTCACGCTGCGGGGGTGAAGATCAGATACGTGAACAACCCCGTCGCCACATTCGTCTCACGCTGATGTACGTCGACGCTGCAGACCGCGACCTGCTTGCCGATCTTCACGCCGGTCGCGGTGGCGGTGAGGTCGCCCTGGCCGAGGCGCGCCGGGCGGAGAAAGTTCACCTTGAACTCGATGCTCGTCATCAGCCGGCCGGCCGGAAGCTCCGGATAGATGAGGTAGACGGCGGCGGTGTCGGCGAGACTGCTGATGATGCCGCCGTGAATGACGCCGCCTTCCTGAATGAACCAATCCTGCGGAGCGAGCGAGAGGACGACGCGCTCCGCGCTGCGCTCGGCGAGCCGCATGCCGAGGTGACGGTTGAACGGGATGTCGAGTAGAAAGCGCACGAGCGGCGCATGTTAACGTGACGCCGTGAAACCGACGCCGACCGCCACCATTTCGTTACTCACGCCTTGAACCTCCGCGACGCCGCTGCACGCTTCGGCACCCCGCTGCTGCTCGCGGATGAATCGCGCCTCCGCGCGAATGTGACCGAGCTCCGCGACGGCTTGCGCTCCGCGTGGCCCGACGTGGTGCTGCGCTACTGCGCGAAAACGAACCACGAGCCGGCGATTCTCTCGATCCTGCGCGAGGAAGGTCTCGATGTGCTGGCGTCGCATGAGCCCGAAGTGCGTCTCGCGTTGAACGCCGGATTCGCGCCGGAGCAAATCGCATTTCAAAAACCGGTGCTGGATGATCGCGAGCTCGCAAGCGTGATCGACGCCGGCGTGCGCCGCGTGCATGCGTTCCGCGACGCCGATCTCGAGCTGCTCGCGCGTCACGATGTTCGCGTCTCGCTGCGCGTCGCGCTCCCGGGCTTCGGGATCCCGTTCCTCGGCGCGGCGGCGCGAAGGATGGGCTTCGATCCCGCGGAGATCCGCCCGCGGCCGAACGTCGACGCCGTCAACACCTACATCGGCACGCAGCAGGAGCAGGTCTCGGCGTACCGTCCCGCGATTCGCGCGCTCCTCGAAATCGCCCGGCGTATCGGTGCGCGCGAAATCAACCTCGGCGGCGGCGTTCCGAGCCCCACGCTTCGCCGCGTCACGCCAATACGCTTCGCCTTGCGCGATCGCGCGTCAAAAAATACGCCGCTGCGCGAATACGCCGCGAAACTCGGCGCGCTCTTCGCCGAGGAAGCGCGCGGCGAGCCCTTCCGCCTCGTCCTCGAGCCGGGCCGCTCCATCGTCGGAAACGCCGTCGTTCTGCTCACGCGCGTGTGCGCGGAGAAAGGGCCGTGGCGATTCCTCGACTGTGGACGCAACGTGCTCGTCGAATCGCCGCTCGCGTTCACGCGTCCGATCGAGCTGCTCGAACCGCGCAACGGACCGCGTTCGCTCGTCCACCTCTCCGGCCCCACGCTGAACACGCTCGACGTGGTCGACACGCGCCGCCGCCTCCCGCCCCTGCGCGTCGGCGACGTCCTCGCCATCGGCGACGCCGGCGCCTACACGCTCTCGCGCAGCACGACTTACGCCGGCCTCCCGCCTCCTCTCTATCTGGCGCGGCTCGACGGCACGATCACGGAGCTGCATTGAATCCAATCGTCGGTGTGGTGCGCGCCTCCGGCGCGCCTGAGGGCGGGGGCGCGCCGGAGGCGCGCGCTACACGTCCAGTCGTCATCACCGGCGCCTCGGGATTTCTCGGCCGCCATCTGCTCGCCCACTATCTCGGCCGCGGCCGCGACGTCATCGCGCTCACCCGCGACCGGCGGCGCCTCGACGATCTTTCTCATGCGCACCTGCGCGTGCAGGAAGTCGACTACGGCGGCGCGATCGATCTCCCGCCCTCCTCCACCATCATCTATTGCGCGTCGATGCGCAACGCGCCGAAGCCTTCGCCGCACAGCTTCACCCGCGCGAACGTGACCGAGCCGTTGAACGTCGCCACGCGCGGCCGCGCCCAGCGTTTCATCCACCTCGGCACCGCGCTCGTCCTCGGCTCGTCCATCACGCCGCTCGACGACAGCGCGCCGCTCGCGCCGTCCAACGATCCCTACATCCGCTCGAAGCACGACGCCATCACCGCGCTCGAAACATCAGGCGTGCCGCTCATCACGATTCTTCCGTCGATCATCTACGGTCCCGATTCTCCGCGCTCGCCGAACCGCATCACGTCGCACATGCGCCGCCTGCTTTCGAAAAAACTTCGTTTCGGCGTGCAAACGCCGCCGCGCAATCTCGTTTTCGTCAACGACGTCGTGCGCGCGATCGTGCAGGCGGAAGAGCACGGCGTCCTCGGCGCGCACTATCTCGTCGCGGGGGACAACGTCACGATGGCGGCATTCGAGGACGAAGTCTTCGCCGCGGCCGGCAAACGTCCCACGCCGCGCATCCGCGTCCCGAAATCCTTCGTTACGGCTTCGGGACAACTAATCGACAGGGTCCTCGGTTACGATGCGTCGAGCGGTTGGACCGCACGCGCGCGCACGCTGCTCGCGCCGTGGTGCTTCCGCATGGTCCGAGCGCGAAACGAGCTCGCTGTAGAACCGACACCGCTCGCCGCCGGAGTGCAGCGAACCTTGGCAGCGCTATAGATGACAACGACGACGAACGCCTCAAAGCAGTCCGCCAACTGGGACAGGGTCGCCGCATCGATGCCGGATTTTTCCACGGCGCCGTCGACGGCGTACTACCGCAACCGCGAGATCGCGCTGATCGAGCGCGCCGTCGGCCCGCTGGCCGGCAAGAAGGTCCTCAAGCTCGATCTCTGGAACGAAGCGATCAATACGCGCATCCTCGGGTGGATGTCCGAGGAGGGCGCGGACGCGGTGGGGCTCGACCTGAGCCACGTCGTGGTGCGGCGCGCGCGGCAGAACGCGGCCCGCGAGCACTTCGGCATCGAGATTCTCAACGCCGACATGCGCCACATGCCGTTTCGCGACGAGACGTTCGACGTCGTGTACACGATGGGCACGCTCGAGCACATCGCCGAATACCGCCACACGATGCGCGAGATTCATCGGGTGATGAAGCGCGGCGGCGTCGCGGTGATCGGCGTGCCGAATTTCTGGGATCCGTTCCTGCGGCCGCTGCTCGTGGCCGTGCTGGAGATGCTCGACCGCTATCCGTACGCGCCGGAGAAATCGTTCACGCGCGCGGAACTGAAGCGCGACGTGGAAGCGGCGGGACTGGAAGTCCGCGCCATGACCGGCATCCTCGCGCTGCCGGGCGTGCTGCGGATGCTCGACCTCTTCCTGCACGTGCGGAAGGGACTCTCGCCGCGCTGGACGGAGTGGTTCATCAAACCGTTCGATCGCGCCGAGGCACGGTTCGGGTGGCTGGATCGCATCGGGTATCTCGTGACGGCGATCGCGACGAAGCCGTCGTGAAACTTCCCGCCGCGATCGCCGTCGGGCTCGCGTACGGAATCGTGGGACAGATCTTCTTCGCGCTGGCGGCGTTCGGCGCGCTCACGCGAATTTCCGCCCTGCTCATCCTGATTCCTTTTGCGCTTCTCATCCGGGCCCGGCCATCGCCGTTCATCCTCATCGCCTCGTTGCCCGCGTTCGTGCTCGCGCTCTATCCGCCGGCCGGCTGGGACGCGACCGCGTACCACCTCGTCTACGCGCGCCTCTTCGCGAACGCGCACGCGCTCGTCTTCGCCGACACGCTGCGCTTCCCGGTCTTCCCGCAACTCGGCGAGATGCATTTTGCCGCGGCGCTGCTCGTCGCCAACGATGCCGTCGCCCAGCTCACGCAGTGGCTCGCTCTCGTAGTGACGGCTGCGGCTCTTCTTCTGATTTGCGGAGAAAAGCGCGGCGGCATCTTCGCCGTCGCCCTCTGGCTCGGAAACCCGATCGCCGTCTACCTCGGCGCGAACGGCTACATCGACATGACGCTCACGATGAGCGTCACCCTCGCCTTCGGCGCATGGCTCCTCTGGCGCAGCACCGGCGCATCGATGTGGATCGCGCTTACCGGCGCGTTCGCCGGCATGGCCGCGGCGACGAAGTATCACGGACTCTTTTTCGTGCTCGCGTTTGTCGTTGCGATTCCGTGGCGAAAGCTGTGGCTCTACGCAACTCCCGCCGCACTCTTCGCCGTGCCGTGGTACGCGCGCATCGCCTACGAGACCGGCAATCCCGTCTTTCCTTTCTTCGGACGGATCTTCGGACGGAGCGAGTGGCGGCCGTACGTAGAACGCAATCCGGCCGAGCTGCTTGCGATCCCCACCGATCCGCTGATCGCGGCCGTGCGGCGCGCATACCTCGAGCCTCTCGCGCACGGAACGCCGCCGTTTTCCCCATGGCTCGCGCTGTTGCTTCCGCTGGCCATCGCCGCGGCGGTCCTCGAGCGGCGGTTGCGCTTTCCGCTCGCCGTCAGCGCGGTCTGGATCCTGCTCATGACGCCGCTCGACTGGCGCTTCATGCTGCCGGTCATCCCGCTGCTCTGCGCCGCGATCGCGTTGATCCTCGAGCGCCTCGTTCCGTGGCGCGCGTTCGCGCTCGCGCTGCTCGCGCCCGGCTTTCTGTGGGGCACCATCCTCATCGCCAAGTACGGCCTGCCGCGCTCGCGCGACGCGTTTCTCGCGCGCAGAATTCCGGTGTATCGCGCGCTGCAGTTCACCGGAAACAACACCGTGTACGTACTGAACGGAGAGAACGGCGCCTACTACTGCCGCGGGCGTTGCCTCGGCGCTCTTCTCGGCCCA
>DATFHJ010000218.1:0-2309 GCA_035248585.1 Thermoanaerobaculia bacterium | reverse complement strand
ACTCTGATGGCCGCCGAACGTTCGCTCGTCTCGACGTTGATTCCGGTCTACAACCGCCCGGCCATGCTGCGCGAGGCGGTGGCGAGCGTGCTCGCGCAGACCTACCGTCCGATCGAGATCGTGATCGTCGACGACGGCTCGACCGACGAGACCGGCGAGGTTGCGGAAGCGCTGGCCCGCGCGCACCCGGAGATCCGCGTGGCGCATCAGGCGAACGCGGGATCGGGCGCGGCGCGCGAGACCGCGCGGCGGCTTGCGCGCGGTGCGTTCCTCCAGCACCTCGACAGCGATGATCTGCTCGAGCCGCGCAAGTTCGAATGGCAGGTCGCGGGACTCGAGGCCCATCCCGAATGCGGCGCGTCGTACGGCTGGACGCGCATGCGCTTTCCGGACGGCCGCACATCCGCGGAGCCGTGGAAGCGAAGCGGCGACGGGATCGAGACGATGTTTCCGGCGATGCTGCAGTCGCGCTGGTGGGACACGCCCTGCCCGCTGTACCGCGCGTCGGTGACCGTTCCGTGGCTGCCGCTGCGGATGGAAGAGGATTGGGAGTTCGACGCCCACGTGGCCTCGCGCGGCGTACGGCTCCATCACGTCGGCACCTGGGTTTGCGAAGTGCGCGCGCAGGCGAGCGGGTATCTCTCCGGCCGCGGGCACGAGCCCGAACTGCTGCGCGACCGCGCGGCGGCGCACGCGCACATCTACGAGCACGCCCGCAGCGCCGGCATCCGCGACGAGCAGCCGGAGATGCGCCACTTCGCGCGCGAGCTGTTCCTGCTTGCGCGGCAATGCGGCGCCGCGGGCCTCATCGACGAATCGCGGCGGCTCTTCGCGCTCGCCCGCGAAGCTTCCGGCCCGGAGCGCAATCGCCCGAGCCTGCGCGCGTACGCGGCACTCGCCCGCGTCGCCGGCTGGCGCACGGCCGGCGCGCTTGCCGCATTCTCGGACAAGCTGCGGAGGCGGCCGTGACCGCCGTCAGCATCATCATTCCGGTCTACAACCGCGCGGCGCTGCTGCGCGAGGCGATCGACTCCGTCTTGCCGGCGGCAGGCGAGCTCGATCTCGAGCTCGTGGTCGTCGACGACGCGTCCACCGACGACACCTGGCCGTTCATCCAGTCGCTCGACCATCCGTCCATCCGCGCGTTCCGCCTGGAGCAGAACCGCCGGCAGTCGGCGGCGCGCAACCGCGGGCTCGAGGAGGCGCGCGGAAGATACGTCAAGTTTTTCGACTCAGACGATCGCCTGGAGCCGGAGCATCTGCGGCGCGAGCTGGAGGCGATCGAGCGGGAGCAGGCGGACATCGCCGTCTCCGGCTGGTACAGCGAGGGCGCGCCGCCGTTCGACGCGCCGCACTTCGGCTCGATCGTCGACGACGTCCTGGCCGGCGTGGCCGTGCCGACGTCCGCCGCGCTGTACGTACGCCGCCCCGACTGGCGCTGGGACGAGAATCTGCACGTGCTCGACGACTGGGATTACTTCTGCCAGGCCGCGCTCGGCGCCTCGAAGATCGTCACCGTGCCGGGCGTGTCGTACGTCATGCGCCGGCACGAAGGCGCGCGCGTGACCGGCGCCGTCACGATGCTGTCGAATGCGCGCGCGCATCACACCATCCTGTCGAAGATCGAGCGGCGTCTCGAAGGGGAAGGGAGACTGACGGACGCGCGGCGGAAACGGCTCGCGCAGTATTTCTACAAAGAGCTGCGCGTGCTCACGCTGCACGATCCTCCGGCCGCACGCGCCGCGCTTCAACACATCTTCGAGCTCGACCCGCGCTTCCGGCCCACCGAGGAAGAGCGCTCGCGCGCGATCCGCATCGCGGCGCGCGTCGTCGGCGTCCGGGCGACATTGCGTTTGTACAAACTGGCGAAGCGGTTCGTATGACGAAGATCTCGGTCGTGATGTCGGTTTACAACGCGGCCTCGACGCTGCCGGAGACGCTGGAGTCGATCCTCGCGCAGCAGGGCGCCTTTGAAGTGATCGTGATCGACGATGCGTCGACCGATGCCACGCCGCAGGTGCTGGCGCGCTACGGCGACCCGCGCGTGCGCGTGCTGCGCAACGCGGAGAACGCCGGCCTGACGCGCTCGCTGATCGCCGGCTGCGCCGCGGCGAACGGCGCGTACATCGCGCGCCACGACGCGGGCGACGTTTCGCATCCCGATCGTTTTCGCAAGCAGCAGCGCCTTCTCGATGAGAACCCACGTCTCGTCTGCGTGACCAGCACGACCGACTTCGCCGGTCCGCGCGGCGAGTATCTGTTCAGCACCCGTCCGTCGCCCGCGGCGCTGCAGCCGATCGAAATGATCG
>DATFHJ010000217.1:0-49451 GCA_035248585.1 Thermoanaerobaculia bacterium | reverse complement strand
GCGTTTTCCTGCAAGCAGGAAACGGTCGTCACCGAAACGGTCGACACGCGCGAGCCGGTGGGCGTTTGGTATGTCGGGGCGCCCGGGGGGATGAAGGTGCGGCAGCAACCGAACGATGCGGCGCCGGAGGTTGCGTCGTACCAGAGCGGCGAGGCGATCTCGGTCCTGACGCAGAAGGGGGATTGGGCGGAGGTGCGGGTGGGCGTCGGATCGGGATGGGCGAAGATGGCGGATCTGACGGACGCGGAGGGGAAGAAGAAGCTCGAAAACGATCCCGAGGTGCGCTTCCGCGTGATGCCGCTGCCCGTCACCGCGCCGTCCGCGCGCGGCGAGATTTACATCGAGGCGGATGTGAACAGCGAGGGCGAAGTGACGGGCACGCGCCTCCTCGTGAACACGACCAACAATCCCGCGCTTGCGTCGCAGAACGAGGCCGCGCTGAAGTCGGCGAAGTTCTATCCGATCGTGCAGAAAAATCAGCGGATGCCGTTCAAGTACTACCATAAGGTGACGTACTAAAGTCACCCCTCCGTTACCAACTGTTTTGCCTCCGTATCGCCGGCCGCGGTTAGGCTGGGCGCATGAAAATTTCCGCACTTTTCATCAGTTTGATCCTCGCGTTCGCGGCATTCGCGGCCGAGGAAACGACCACGGCCGGGCCCGCGACGACGGCGAAGCGGTTCGGCACGTGGGGCTTCGATCTCGACGGCATGGACCGTTCGGTCAAGCCGGGCGACGATTGGTTCAAGTACGCGAACGGCAAGTGGGCGGCGTCGACGCAGATCCCGCCGGACAGGGTGAGCTACGGCGTGTCCGTCTCGCTGGTCGAGCTCTCCGAGGCCCGGGTGCGAGCCATCCTCGACAGCCTCGCGGCGTCGCAGGGTTTGAAGGCCGGCAGCGACGAGGCGAAGCTGGCGGCGCTCTATCGCACGTTCCTCGATGAGGCGGCGCTGGAGAAGATTGACGCGAAGCCGCTGCAGCCGCAGCTCGACGAGGCGCGCAAGGCCAGGACGCACGCGGACCTGGCCGAGCTGTTAGGCCGCTCCAATGCGAACTTCGGCAAGACGTATTTCGACGCGCAGGTCTCCGACGACGCGAAGAATCCCGACAAGTACGCGCTCTATCTGTCTCAGGGCACCCTCGGTCTCCCCGATCGCGACTATTACCTGAAGAACAATTTCAAACCGCAGAAAGAGCGTTATCAGAAATACGTCGCCGACATGCTGCGCATGGCGGGCTGGGACGATCCGGACAAGAGCGCGGCGGACATCGTGGCGTTCGAAAGCAAAGTCGCCGAGGCACAGTGGAGCCGCTCCGAGAGCCGCGACCGCGACAAGACCTACAATCCGATGACGCCCGCGGAGCTCGCGAAAAACGCGCCCGGATTTCCGTGGTCCGCGTATTTCAAAGGCGCGTGGCTGACGAAGGTCGAGCGGGCGGTGGTGGCGGAGAAAACGGCATTTCCGAAGCTGGCGCAGATTTACGCGGACACGCCGGTCGACACGTTGAAGGCGTGGTACGCGTTCACGGTCACGGATCAGGCGGCGCCGTATCTGTCGAAGCGCTTCGTCGATGCGGCTTGGGAGTTCCGCTCGAAGTTCCTCAGCGGCGCGCGCGAACAGCGCCCGCGCTGGAAGCGCGCCGTCGCCGCGGCCGAGGGCGCCATGGGCGAAGCGATCGGACGCAAGTACGTCACCGAGTATTTCCCGCCGGAGTCGAAGGCGAAGATGGAAAAGCTCGTCGCCGATTGCGGACGGCGATGAAAGCGCGCATTCAAAAACTCGAGTGGATGAGTCCCGAAACGAAAGCGCGCGCGACGGAGAAGCTCGCGAAATTCGGCGTGAAGATCGGCTATCCGAAGCACTGGCGCGATTACTCGAAGCTCGATATCCAGGACGGCGATCTCGTAGGCAACGTCCGCCGGCAGTCGAAGTTCCAGTGGGATTTCTACTCCAGCCGCATCGGAAAAACGGTCGATCAGGACGAATGGGAGCTGACGCCGCAGACCGTCAATGCCTATTACACGTCCGAGAAAAACGAGATCGTGTTCCCCGCGGCGATTCTGCAGCCGCCGTTCTTCGATCCCAATGCCGACCCGGCCGTGAATTACGGCGGCATCGGCGCGGTCATTGGACACGAGATCACCCACGGTTTCGACGATCAGGGCCGCAAGTCGGACGGTGACGGCGTGCTCCGCGACTGGTGGTCCGAGGACGACGCGAAGAAATTCGAGGCCCAGGCGTCGAGGCTCGGCGCACAGTACGAGGCCGTGAAGTTCCCGCAGTTCACCGATATTCACATCATCGGCGATCAGACGATGGGCGAGAATATCGGCGACCTCGGCGGCGTCCTGCTCGCGCTCGAAGCCTACAAGGTCTCGCTCCAGGGCCAGCCCAGCCCGGTGCTCGACGGGTTCACCGGCGAGCAGCGCGTGTTCCTCGGCTGGGCGCAGGTGTGGCGCACGATGATGCGCGACGACGCATTGAAGCAGTACATCACCACCAACGTGCACTCCCCCGGCATGGTGCGCGCCTTCGCGCCGCTGCGGAACGTGGATGCGTGGTATGACGCGTTCGGCGTCAAAGAAGGCGATTCGATGTATGTGAAACCCGAGGATCGCGTCAGGATCTGGTAATTACCGTACGCACTGCATTCGTGCCGCGGTCGAGATCATCGAGCGCGGCATTGATCGCAGCGGCATCGAGGGGAATTCGCCGCGTAATGGCCGACGAGACGTCGAGGCGGCCGTTCGCGGCGAATTTCATGAGATCGAGCAATTCTTCTTTGAGGTGATCCGAACAACCCATAATGCGGCGTTCTTTGGCAAGGATGTCGCGGTATGGATTGATCGGCAATTGCGCTTCGGAAAGCGCCACGAGGACAAGACAGCCGCCAGGCGATAATGCCCGAAATGCCGCGGTCGAGACTTCGGGGCGGCCCGTGAAATCGATTGCGACGCTGTATCCCTTCAATTCCTCGGAAATCCGGCCGGAATGGACTGGTTTTGCGCCGAGGCTTTCGGCTAATGCGAGCTTCTCAGGAATGACATCCACTGCTGCAATGGCGCTCGCGCCCAGAAATGCACTGAGGCGCAATGCGGACGCGCCCAATCCTCCGAATCCGAGAAGCGCGACGCGGGAGCCGGGGCCGACATTGGCGACGCGAAGCGCGTGATACGCGGTGGCCGTCGAGCACATCATAATGGCGGCGGCTTCGACTGAGACATTTTCGGGAATCGGCACGGCATTGAACGCCGGCACGACAATCGACTCCGCATAGCCGCCGTCGCGGTGCTTTCCGATCATCAGACCGGTTTCGCAGAATTGTTCGCCGCTTTCCTTGCAGCTCGCACAATGGCGGCAGCTCAGCAGATAGTGGATTGCGACGCGGTCGCCTACCGAAATATCCAGCACCCCGGCTCCGACCTCGGACACGATGCCTGCGATCTCATGGCCGGGCACGCGCGGCAGCGGCGTGTCGCCGAATCCGCCGCGGTAATGGGCGTCGCTGTGACACACGCCGCTGGCTTGGACGGCCACTTTGATCTCGCCGGCGGCCGGCGAGACCTCCGGCAACACGACCTCTTCGAGCGGCGCTTTGTAGGAGCGGATGGCCACGGCACGCATGCTTTACGATATTGCCATGAAAACATCGGTCTTCGTCGGGGCGAGCGTCGACGGCTTCATCGCCCGCAGGAATCACGACCTCGATTTTCTCCCGGACAGTCCTGAGCCGCACGGATACGACGAGTTCATCGCCACCATCGACGCCATCGTCTTCGGCCGGAATACGTTCGAGAAGGTGTTGACGTTCGGCAGCTGGCCGTATTCGAAGGAGATGCGCGTCGTCGTTCTCAGCAGCCAACCGCTCGCATTGCCCGAAGGCGCGAACGTCGAGCAAATGAGCGGCGAGCCGGCGGAAATCGTCGCCCGATTGGAGGCGAGCGGCGTGCAGCACGCCTATATCGACGGCGGCATTACGATCCAGCGCTTTCTCAGCGCGGGATTGATTCAGCGAATGATCGTCACGCGCGTGCCGGTGCTCATTGGAGACGGCATTCCGCTCTTCGGACCGCTGCCGCACGACGTGCGTTTGCGGCACGTAATGACCCGCTCTTATCCGAGCGGGCTCGTTCAAAGCGAGTATGACGTGACCGGCTGACCTCCCTAACAGCCTTTTCTTCGTGAAATAAGGCTCGCGTTTCGCATGAGTCGCGCTATCTTTACCTGGAGTGTCGACGGAGGAAGTGATGAAGTCCAATTTGTGCAAGAAGGGTCTGCATAAAATGACGACCCAGAATACCTATCAGCATCCCGCCAAAGGTCCCGAATGCCGTGAGTGCAAGCGCAGCTACATGCGCGATTACATGCGCGAGCGCCGCGCCGAGGAGGCCCGCTAGCCGGCACGGCCGGCGGCGTTGGCTGGCCAAGCCTTAGGCATGCCGGTTTCCAGTCGGTGTGCCTAAAGCGAGGCCTTATGTTTCTTCCCGCGTAATCCACTTCTCCACGCGCGGCGGGCGCCAGCTTTCGAAGCGGCGCAGCAGCGCGTGGGGCTCGCGCTCCACGATCGCGACCGACCGGTGGGCGGCCTTCACGAAGCCCTCCCGGACGGCGCGATCGAGGAATTGCATCAGTGGTGAATAGAAGCCGTTGACGTCGAGAAACCCGAGCGGTTTCTCGTGCAGCCCGAGCTGCGCCCAGGTCCAGATCTCGAAGATCTCTTCGAGCGTGCCGAGGCCGCCGGGAAGGGCGATGAAGGCGTCGGCGAGGTCGGCCATCATCGCCTTGCGCTCGTGCATGGTGTCGACGATGTGCAGGTCGGTGAGGTGGCGATGCCCCACCTCCCGCGCCCACAGCGCATGCGGAATGACGCCGATGGCCTCGCCGCCCGCGCCTAACACGGCGTCCGCGACCTCCCCCATCAGACCCACGCTGCCGCCGCCGTAAACGAGGGCGATGCCTTCCTTCGCCAGCAGCGCGCCGAGGCCGCGGGCCGCCTCGGCGTAGACCTCGTTCGAGCCACGGTTGGAGCCGCAGAAGACGCAGATTCGCCGGATCACGCGGCGCATCATCGCATGAGGCAGAGACAAGACCTCTAGCTGCGGAGTGTCACCAGCAGCTCGTCGAGCTGGTCGAACATCTCACCCATCGCATCCGCCGCGCCGGTGCCGGCGGCGTCGAGCGCTTCCTTCGATGGATAGAGCTCGTGCAGGACCAGCAAGGTCTGGTCCCCCATGTCCGTGAAGGTCACCGTGGTGACGGGGCCGTCTTCACCACCTTCTTCGTTCGTCCACGCGAGGCGCGAGTACGGTGTGACTTCCACGTACTTGCCGAAGAAGTCCATGCCGTCGCCGAAATTGAGACGGTACGTGCCGCCGACGCGCACATCCATCTCGCAGGAATGCAGCACCATGCCCATCGACCGCGGCGCCCACCACTTCCTGAAGAGCTCGGGCCTGGTCCACGCCTCGAACACGAGACGGGCCGGTCCGTTGATCGTCCGCGTGACGACGAGCTCACGATCGGACTTGCGCTCGACGGTTGTGCGGGGCTTGGTTTCTCTACTTCCGTCCATCTGTTTTCTCCCTCCGTTTCAGATCCTCGACGACCTCGTCCAACGCCTCGAAGCGCGCGTCCCAGAGCTGGTGGAACCGGTCGATCCAGGACGCGGCTTCCTCCAGCCGGCGTACGCCGAGCCGGCAGGTGCGCACGCGCCCGACTTTTTCCGTGGTGATGAGCCCTGCCTGCTCCAGGACGCCGACGTGCTTCTTCATGCCCGTGAGGGTCATATGGAAACGGTCGGCGAGCTCGGTAATCGACGCCTCGGTACGCCCGAGCTGCTCGAGGACTCCTCGTCGCGTGACGTCGGAAAGAGCGGCGAACGAAGTATCGAGGCGGGGATCTGTATACTGAACCATCTGGTTCAGTATACACCACATCGATGGCCGGGGGCGCAAGGGCTTCAACCGACCAATCCGCTTCGCACGCCCAGCCGTAATGACGTTTCGAGGAGGAGAGCGATGGCTACTGTCATGGTCATGCATTGGCCCGAGGTGACGAAGGAGCAGTACGACGAAGCGCGCCAGCTGGTGGATTGGGTGCGCGATCAGCCGCCGGGCGGCAAGCTGCACGTGGCGTGGCTGGACAACGGCCTGCACGTCGTCGACGTGTGGGACAGCCCGGAGCAGTTCCAGGCGTTCGTCAACGCGCGGCTGATACCCGGCGTGCAGAAGATCGGAATCGAAGGCCAGCCGAACGTCTCGTTCCACGAGTTCCTCGGCGCGTTCGTTCCGCAGACGCTGCCGTAGCGCGCACGGAATTCGCAAGCGCGGGCGCTGTTAACCCGCGCGCATGCAGCAGTTTCGATACGACATCCGCAACGTTGCCATCATCGCCCACGTCGACCACGGAAAGACGACGCTCGTCGACGCCCTCCTCAAGCAGGCGGGCGCGATCCGCGCCAATCAGCAGGTCGACGAGCGGGTCATGGACTCGAACGACCTCGAGAAAGAGCGCGGGATCACGATCCTCGCGAAGAACACGTCCATTCGCTACATGGTCGACGCGCCCGACGCGCTCGGCCACGCGGTGCATCACGAGGCCACGCACACGGCGAGCGGGCACGACCTGCCCGCGGACTTCATTCATCCGAGCGAAGTGAAGATCAACATCGTCGACACGCCGGGCCACGCCGACTTCGGGGGCGAGGTGGAGCGCGTGCTGTCGATGGTCGACGGCGTGATCCTACTCGTCGACGCCGCCGAAGGCGCGATGCCGCAGACCCGTTTCGTCCTCCGCAAAGCCCTCGGCCTCGGCCTGCTGCCGATCGTCGTCATCAACAAGATCGACCGCGCCGACGCGCGCGCGAACGAAGTCGTCAATGAAGTGTTCGACCTGATGGTGGAGCTCGGCGCCTCCGACGAGCAGCTCGACTTCCCGATCCTCTACGCGATCGGGCGGCAGGGCATCGTCCGCACGGAGCTCACCGACACGACCGACGACTGCCGCCCGCTGTTCGATGCGATTCTCAAGCGCATCCCGCCGCCGCCCGGCAATTCCGACGCGCCGCTGCAACTGCTCGTGAGCGCGATCGACTACAACGACTACGTCGGCCGGCTCGGCATCGGCCGCATTCAGCGCGGCCGCGTCCAGCAGGGCACCGACGTGGTGCTGATTCTCCGCGACGGCACGCAGAAGAAGGGACGCGTCACGAAACTGACGGCGTTCGAAGGATTGCGTCGTCAAGAGGTTGACGAAGCGGCCGCCGGCGAGATCGTCGCCGTCGCCGGATTCGCGGACGTCGAGATCGGCGAGACGTTCGCCGCCGCCGATGCGCCGGAGCGCCTCGAGCCGATCGCCATCGACGAGCCGACGGTGTCGATGTTCTGGATGGTCAACGACTCGCCGTTCGCCGGCACCGAGGGCAAGTACGTCACGTCGCGCAACATCAAGGACCGCCTCGAGCGCGAGTTGCGCAAGGACGTGGCGCTGCGCGTGCGCGAGACCGGACAGGCCGACCGCTTCGAGGTCGCGGGTCGCGGCGAGCTGCACCTCTCGATCCTCGCGGAAAACATGCGCCGCGAAGGCTACGAGTTCGCGCTGTCGCGGCCGCAGGTGATCCTGAAGAACATCAACGGCCAGACGATGGAGCCGTACGAGGCGCTGGTGGTCGACGTCGAGGAAGGACACGTCGGCGCGATCATGGAGAAGATCCAGCAGCGGCGCGGCGAGATGACGGACATGGTCAATCCCGGCACGGGCCGCGTGCGCATCGAGTTCAAAATCCCGACGCGCGGCCTCTTCGGCATCCGCACGGAGTTCCTCACCGAGACGCGCGGCACGGGCCTGCTGTATCACACGTTCCTCGAGTACGGTCCGTACCGCGGCGAGCTCGCGAGCCGCAATCGCGGCGCGCTGGTGGCGAAGGAAGCGGGCGATACGACGGCCTACGCGATCGAGCCGCTGCAGGAGCGCTCGACGCTGTTCCTCGGCCCGGGCCTCAAGGTCTACGGCGGCCAGGTCGTCGGCGAGAACTCGCGCGACGTCGACATGGTCGTGCAGGTCTGCCGTCAAAAGCACCTGACAAACATGCGCGCGTCCGGCTCCGACATCGCCGTCAAGCTCACCCCGCCGCGCCTCCTCACGCTCGAGCAGTGCCTGGAATGGATCGAAGACGACGAGCTGGTGGAAGTGACGCCGGAGTCGATTCGCATCCGCAAGGCGACGCTCGATCACTCTGCGCGCGAGGTGGCGGCGAAGAAGGCGAAAAAAGCGGCGAGCTAGTGCGCGCGGATGTACGCGCGCTTCACCTTCACGTGCAGCTTCTGCCCGGAATCCGGCGTCAGCTTCACGGACACCGCTTCGCCGGCTTTCAACATCCCGTCGGGAATCGGGAGCGTGAAGTTCCGCGAGGTCTCCTCATTCGCGGCGCTGGCCTGTGAGCGCGGCGGCACGAGATAGAGCTCGTCGACGTATTTGCCGTTCACGTAGACCTTGAACACCGCCGACTCCGTCGACGGCACGCGCACGTCGTCGAGATGCAGCACCAGCTTCTGCCCCGCGGTGATCCGCGGCGCGGTTCCGGCCTTGATCCCGTTCTTCGCCGCGCAGGCGGGCAACGACGCGGCCAGGAGCACGGTGGCGAGCGCGATCGCGGTGGTCTTCATTCTCATGATCCTTCCAACGATCGCGCTCGCAACATCTGTTCCCTGGCGTTACATCACTCCACGGAAATGTAGGGTTTCTTCAATGTCACATTGACGGCCTGCGGCGCGGCCATGAGCACGCCTTCATCGCCCGCCGTGACCGGCACGATCGTGACGTCGACTTCGCCTTTCGCCCTCTCGACCTCGGCCGCAATGTCGGGAGGGAGCGGAATCTTGATGTGCATCTTGTGCTCGTGCCCCTCGTGATGCTCCGCGCCCGGCGATCGCGACGGCACGATGAACAACTCCTCGACGAGGTTTCCGGCGCCCGCGACTTCGTTGACCGACTCCGCGGCGGTCGCGCTCGGTTTGTTGATGTAGACGCGCAGGATCGCGGCCTCATCCGCCGGCACGCTCACGTCTTCGAGATGCAGCACGACATGCCGGCCGGTGACGCCTTTGATGTTGAATTCGCGGTCGGGCGAGACGGCCGGCAACGCGCGCACGGTCAGCGGCGTCGGCGTGAGCGTGACGAGATCGGGAACCGCGGTGATGGAGAGCGAGCCGCACGGCGGGTCATATCGATATTTCAATCGATTGGCGCGATCCGCGGCATCCGCGCCCGTGTAGCGCGTGCGCACCTTGTTCTCATTCGAGAAGACCCAGTTCTGACTCTTGAACGCGCTCGGGTACGTCGGCGTGCCGTACCTGGAGATCCACATCTCCCAGATGCGGTCGATGTTGGCGTGATGGGCCCAGAATAGCGGGTCGCGGGCCGCGGTGTCCAAGATGCCCATGTCCTGCGTGCCGGCGAGCGTGGCCGGATTGCCGACGAAGAGATGGACGTAGCCGTGCGGTCCGGGCGACATGGCGCTGGACGAGCTGGCGGTGCCGAAGAAGAGATCGAAGGTGTTGTTGTTGGTGAGCAGGTTGTTGATGCGCGCCGGGCCGACGCGGTTGACGTCCATCGTTGAAGAGGCGCTGATCTTTCGATAGCAGTCGAAAAGCGAATTCGACGTGACCGGCCCGCCGAGGTATGGCGGCGGGACTTTCAGGTGCCCGGTGCAGTTCGTGGTGTCGGCGGTGTTCCAGTCCCAGTACGGCAGCGCGAAACTCGGTTTGCCGATCAGCGCGCCGAGGGTCTTCTCGAGGTTGTAGAGGTAATCGCGGTGCCACGGCAGGAACGCCCAGTTCGAGTGTACGTCCGGCACCGTGGTCGTGCCGCCGCCGCAATACCAGCAGTGGACGTTGGCCTGCGCGATCCACCGGCGCGGATCGGTCGACGGCAGATTGCGCAGCTTATCGAACGCATTCTTCAAGTCCGTGATCTCCGCCGCGGTCAGCTTGAAGATGCTCTTGCGCACGCGCATCGGACCGGTGTCACCGGCGAAGTTCTGGATCGTTCCGGACGGCGGCGCGCACGTGCCGACCGGAAGGTTTGCGGGAGGCGGACAGCCCTGACCGAACGCCTGCGCCGCGAGGAGTAACACGAGGAAAGCCGAGCCGAGTTTCCAACCCTTCATGTGGACCTCCTTCATTCAGGAGTGTCGGCAAGAAGGAACTTTCCTACCTGAAGACCTAGATCACCGGGATCTTGATCTCCGGCAGGACGGCTGAAACAGCCGTTTCTCGGGCGGCAAAGCGGTGAACACCATCCTCGGAGTGCACCTCGATCGCATGATTGGTCACGTCGACGAGCCACGCCTCGGCGATGCCAGATCGGAGATAGAGCGGGATCTTAATCGAGCGGTCGTACGCCAGCCTGCTATCGGCAACTTCAATCACCACCACAACGTCGGCAGCCGTCGGATGGCCGCCGGTATAAAAATCATCTCGGCGGTTTACAACAGCAATGTCTGGCTCAGGCTCCGAGAACTGGCTGAGGCGTACCGGGCTTTGTACTCGGACGAGAAACGGCTTCCCCCGCAGTACCTCATTGAGAAGATGGTTGAGCTTACCGACATATCCGGCGTGCGGTGACCCGCTTGGGCTCATCTCGACGATTTCCCCTTCGATCAGCTCGACGCGGTCGTCTGGCTTGAGGATCCCCGCGTCGGCCATGCGGTAGTACTCCGCCACGGTGAAGAGCCGCGGAGTCGCAAATCCTCGGGCGTTCATGCTCATCGTAGTCTCCGAAAATAATACGCCCAAAACGCCACGCTCTCCCGCCCGACGTTGTACATCACCGGCGTCACGGACGACGCGCGCGCGGGCACGGTCCAGGCGTCGACGCCGTAGCGCTGGTACGTCATCTTGATGCGCGGCAAGTGGTAGAAATGGCTGACGGCGAGGATGCGCGGGCCGCTCCTGGCGGTGTTGCGCACGGTCGACTCGGTGTTGATGCCGTGCGGGTCGAGCGTGATGGCGGAGGCGGGGACGCCGCATCGAACCGCGTCGCGGCGCATGGCTTCGGTCTCGTGGATCGCGCCGTCGCCCGGGCCGCCGGAGACGATCATGCGCGGCGCGAGGCCGGCGCGATAGAGCTCGCAGCCGGTGCGCATGCGGTCGTCGAGCGAAGCGGAGAGTGTTCCGTCCGCATATGTGCGCGCGCCGAAGACGACGATGACATCCGCGGGTCGGCGGTAGTCGGTCACGCCGAAGAACACGATCTGCGCGGTCGGGAAGAGCACGCACGCGGCGGCGAACGTCGCAGCAACGAGCAGCGGACGGCGCTCCGGCGGGCGGCGGTGGGCGATCAGGATGAAGACGAGCAAAGCGGCGACGAAGAGCGACAGCGGGATCGGAAAGCTGGTCGTGATGTCGCCGCGCGCGAGGACGATGTAGTAGCGGATGGTGCTTACGAGCGAGAAAAGCAGCGCGACGACGATCAGCGCGGTCCAGCGAAAGAGCAGGAGTGCCACTCCTACCGCGGCGAGCAGGACGAAGCGCAGCACAACGGGCAACGGAGAGAAGTCGATCCACCAGAGGTTCGCATTGGCGTGCGCGAAGCGGAGGTCGCCTGCGAGATTGAGCAGGCTGAACGCGCCGAGGAAGAGCGCGAGGCCGCGGGCGGTAGCGTGGAGCACGGCGGAAGGATACATTCTGAAACCGATTACATTTTCGTGAACGCGTGACCCGCCTCACGCAACCTTCCGCCGCACGGACCGAATATGGAAGGCATGAGCTACACCGATTGGCTACGCCGGCAGGTGACGCGACTCGAGAGTGAAATCCGGCGGCACTCCGTGTTCGAGCGCGAATCCCCCGCGAGCATCGCTGAGCTCCGCGAGCTTCGCAAGAAGGCCGTCCTCCACACGTACCTCAAGCAGCAGCTGACGCGGCGCGAGGTGGTGCAGGTCGAAGAGGCGGAGGAGTACGAGACGCAGGAGATCGTACTAGTGCGAAGGTAAACTGCGCGGCGCGCATGCGCCTCGCGATCTTCCTCGCCGTCGTCCTGCTCCTCTTCCTGCCGTTCAACGGGATCACCTATCGACAGTTGATCCGGCTGCACCCGAGGAGGAAGCGGATCGTGCTCGCGCTGGTGGTCGCGGGCAACCTGATGTGGCCGCTCCTGCCGTTCCTGCGGACGTCCACGCCGGCGATGCGCTTTCTCCGCGCGACCCTCGGGCCCGTCTGGTGCTCGTGGACGTTCTTCGCGATGCTCTATTCGCTCGCGATCTTCCTGATCCTGCTCGCGTGGATCCCGTTCCGCCGGCGCCGCACGTTCACCGAGTTCGCGCGCTGGCCGTCACGCGTTGTTCTCTGGACGGTGCTCCTCGGCACGATCGTCGGCTTCTACCACGCCATCGTGCCGCTGCGCGTGGAGCGCGTGCCGATCGCCGTCGAGAATCTCCCCGCGTCGCTCGAGGGCACGCGCATCGCGCTCCTCGGCGATCTGCACGTCGGCCTCTTCACGCGCCCGTCGCGCCTCCGAAAAATCTTCTCCACGACGAGCGAGCTGCGACCCGACGTCGCGATCATCGCCGGCGATCTGATCGACGACGATCCGGTCTTCGTGCCGAAGCTGCTCGCAGGTTCACAGTCGCTCGCACCGTCGACGCCGCTCCTGGCGGTGCTCGGCAATCACGAGATGTACGGCAATCCGCAGTCGGTGATCGCGCAACTGCGCGGCAGCCGCATCCGCCTCCTCGTCAACGAAGGCTTCCCGCTGCGCGATCTCTGGATCGCCGGCCTGTCGGATTTCGCGGGACGCGGCGATCTCGCTCCGAGCTTCGACAAGGCGCTCGCGTCGAAACCCGCGACATCGGTTGCAGTTGCGGTCGCGCATCAGCCGAAGCTCCTCGATGAAGCCGTACGCCGCCAAATCCCACTCGCCCTTTCCGCGCACACGCACGGCGGACAGATGGGCTTCCGCCCGCTGCACTGGTCGCTCGCCGGCGTGTTCGTGCGCTATCACATGGGCCTCTACCGCGTCGGCCCGACACAGCTCTACATCAACACCGGCACGGGCTACTGGCTCGTGCCCGTGCGGCTCGGCATGACGCCGGAGATCACGCTGCTGGAACTGCGAAACGTCCCGCGCGGCGGATCGTCGCAATGATGTGAGCCTGATCGCCGCCATCGTTCTCGTCGCCGCCTCGCAACGCAATCCGTTTCAGTTCGTGGAGCCGCCGCCGGCGAAGCCGAAGGACCGTGGAGCGGCGGCCTTTAGGCCGCCGGAAAATGCCGGCGGGCTGAAGCCCGCCGCTCCATCAGTCGTCGAGACCGCGCCCGTGATCCCGCCGCCGCCGGCGTTTCCGTATCAACTGATCGGACGCTTCGGCCGCGGCGAGAATCTGATCGTCGCGTTTTCGGGCAAGGGTCAGGTGATCACGGCGCAGGTGGGCGACACGATCGAGGATACGTTCGTGATCCGCGGGATCGGCGTCGACTCGGTCGAGATCGGCTACGTCAATCGGCCGGAGACGGTGCGATTGCAGCTGTGAGTGCCGCGCCGCATTCGAGCTCGACTTTCAACGTCGCCAGCTCGTCGCCGCGCGTGGGGCCGATGTTGACGATCGCGATCGGGAGGCCGCGCTCGTGCGCGCGTTTGACGAAGCGGAAGCCCGACCAGGCCGTGAGCGAGGAACCGACGACCAGCAGCGCATCCGCTTCATCCACCCGTCTCATTGCATAGTCGACTTTCTCGCGCGGCACGGACTCGCCGAAGAAGACGACCGCGGGCTTGAGCACGCCGCCGCAGCGATCGCACTCGGGAACGCGAAACGCGCCGACGACGTCCTGCGCGACGTTCGCGTCGCCGTCCGGTGCGAAGTCGGCTTCGTCGGCATCGAGCGTGTGCCACGGCGCGCGCGCGAGCCATTCCGCGTTCAGTTCCGCGAGCCGCCGCTGCATCGCCTCGCGCGGAAACTCGCCGCGGCAGCCGAGGCAGACCACGACGCGGTTGCGGCCATGCAGCTGCACCACCGCCCGGCTCCCCGCTTCCTGATGCAGATCGTCGACGTTCTGAGTGATGAGCTGGTACACACGTCCGTGTGCTTCGAGCTGCGCGAGCGCGCGATGCGCCGCATTCGGCCGCGCCGCGTCGAAGCGCGGCCAGCCGCGAAAACTGCGCGCCCAGTAAAAGCGCCGCACATCCGCGCTGCGCACGAACGCGCTGTAGTAGATCGGCTTGTGCCGCGTCCAGGCACCGCCGGGACTGCGATAGTCCGGAATGCCCGATCGCGTGCTGCATCCCGCGCCCGTCAGGACGGTGAGACGGCGCGCGGCGGTGAGGAAATCGCGGAGCATGAGTGCAATGCAACGATGTAAGGAAATTCCTCATTTCCAGCACTCCTATCAGTAGGAGGAGGTATGCGCAGCAGAAAACTCATCGTGACGCATCGCGGACGGCTGAAGGCAAAATATGGTGAGAAGGGTGTCGCCGCCATCGACGACGCCGTTCACGCACTCGTCACCGCGGACGAAGGTCGAGGATTGCTGACGGTGTACGTGCATCTCGACGACCCGGAGGAGATGAAGGCGAACGGCTCGAAAGCGGTCGCGCGCGATGCAACCGCGGCGAGTTGCAAGAAGGTGATCGACCGAATCCTCAAGCAGGTGGCCTTCGACTATCTCGTGCTCCTCGGCTCGGAGGACATCATTTCTCACTTTTATGTTCCCAACCCTACCCAGGCCGAGGAAGGCGATGACGACGAAGAAGTACCGACCGACAATCCTTATGCGGCATCGCCGGCGTTCAATCCGAAGTCACGCTCCAGCTATCTCGTGACGGATCGGGTGCTCGGCCGAATTCCCGACGTTCCGGGCGCAACGGAGCCGTCGGCATTGCTGCGATATCTCGAAAGCGCGATCGAGTCGAAGCCGTTGAGCCTCACCGAATTCGATCTCGACCTGCTCGTCTGCTGCGACAGCTGGAAAGGGAGCGGCGACGCCTGTGTGGCGGCACTGTCACGCGGTGCGGAGGCGTTGCTCGTTTCGCCTCCGACGCTCGAGGCAATGCCGGCGATTCAGGATCGACACAAGGCGCGGCTTCAGATGATCAAGTGCCACGGCGTGAGGCTCGATCCATATTTCTATGGCCAGAAAGGCAATCAGTTCCCGGAGATCATGTTCGCCTCGTCGCTCACCGGACGAACGACTTCCGGCACGGTCGTTGGAGCGATGTGCTGCTACGGCGCCGCGGTGTACGACCCTCACACCCGGCGGCAACCACGCCCGGCGTGCGCTCGATCGCAAGTGTGTACCTGGATCAACAGGCAACAGGTTTCGCCGGCTCGACATGTATCTCGTGGGTGGGTAGCCATGAGATGCAGTGCGCGGACCTGATCATCACCCGGTTTCTCAGGAACGTCATGTCCGGCATGTCCCTCGGCGCATCGCTGCTCGATTCGAAGCAGCGCTTTCTCGCCGACATCAACAAGGACGGCCGGATGCCGGATGCGGCGGATGAAAAGACGCTGCTGCAGTTTCTCCTTCTCGGCGACCCGTCACTTCGCGCCGTCAAATCACGCGAAGAAGAGGAAGCCATGACTCCGGTGGTGGGAATCGGTGGACTGGTTTTTTCCGAATCGACGGATCAGCACCTTTCCATCGCGGAAAGCACGGAACGACCAGGCCTTCGAACCGCTGCCGCTTCCGAGCGGCGGATGAGACGGGCGTACCACTTCAACATCGCGAAGAACCTCCGGGAGACGCTGCCGGAGCGCGAGGCGGTTCCACCGATCTTCACAGCGGAGGAGATCCTGACGCCGGTGGAAATCGAGTTCATCGCCGGACGTAAACCGGTAGTGCATCAATGCGCTCGCAAGGTATCGCTGCCGCGGCCGAGTCGCGCTCGACGAGTGGCGCGCGCCGCGGCAGCCGTCTTCGGTCAAACGGAGGAGGCAGCGGAAGTGACCGACATCGCGTTCCGCGAGGAAACATTGCAGTATTATTGGCATGTTGGAACCAGGCACGAGCGTGTGCTGGAGGCGAAGATCATCAAGGTGGAAACCGATTTGCACGGCAACGTGCTTCGGAAACGGGTGCTGGTCACGGCCTAACGGTGCTGAAGACAATGCATAGACATGCCACCACGCCGCAAGTCGAGGAACTTCAGGGTCGTGTCACGGCAAAACGGGTACTGCACGGCACGGCAAGCGAGCACACCGGCATTGTTCTCGAGACGAGGGCAGGTGAGCATCTCCGCCTTCAACGCGTGGGCGGCAACCCGTTCGTCGATGACATTACCCAGCAGATGATTGGACGCCTCGTACGAGTGACGGGCGTCCGGCTGGGCAACATCTTTCGCTACACCGACTTCCGCGTTTTCGGCTAGGGCTTGAATGGCTCCTCGATCTTCGCCCCCGTCGCGAGATCCGTCAATGCGTGGATGAGCACGCGCGCGCCGCGCTGCAGGTCGTCGATCGGAATCTTCTCGTCGAGATCGTGGCCCGGGTAGGGCTTGCCGGGGAACCACATGCCGAAGGCGATCGAGTTGGGCAATCGCTTCGCGTACGTTCCGCCCCCGGAGATCGCGGGTTTCGGCTGTTTCTCGCCGGTCGCGCGCGCGTAGAGCTGCATCAGCCGCCGGACGAGCTTCGCGTTCGGATCGAACGCGAGCGGCTCGTCTTCGAAATACGACTCGGCGTCGATGACGGTCAGCGACGCGCCGGTGCGCGCGTTGAAATCTCTGATGAACTGCTCGAGATGCGCCTTCGACTGCTTCGCATCGCGCGGCGGCGTGCGGCGGAGGTTGATGAAGAGCACGGTCTTCTTCGGATCGTCTTTCGCGGGCTTCACGGTCGCGACATTCACGGCATAGCGGCCCCAGATCGGATCGTCGCTCGTAATGCCAAGGCCGGTGCCGTAGAGATCCTGCCCGGCAACCCGTGCGAACGAGAGTAGATCGCCGGCGCCGCCGCGCGGGACCTTTCCTTCCAGCGCCCGCGCGAGCGCGACGAGCGCGTTTCGCCCACCGGTGATGTTCACTCCCGCATGCGCCGACTTGCCGTACACCACGACGCGCAGCACATCGGCATCGGCACTCGGGCCCGCGACCAGCCGCGTGCCTTCCGGCATCGGCACCGCCGTCAGCTCGGTGATGGTCTTGTCCCAGTTCAGCGGCTGGCCGGGCTTCCAGCGCAGCTTGATCTCCGCGCGGTCGGGCACGATGCTCGGCGAGAGTCCGGCGTCGAGCGACGCGACGGTGTACGGCAATTCCGACTCGCCGCGATCGGCGAGCGTCGTCGCCGCGACCGCGATTCCGTCCCACGCTTTCTCGCCGACGACGACCGGAAATTCGGAGTCGAGGACGAGCGAGTAATCCGGCGGCGCGTGCGTCTTCAGATACTCGGCGATCTCACCCGCCGCCGATTCCTCTTCACTGCCGACGAGCAGGCGGATCGTGTGCGTCCGCTTCGCGCCGCTTTCCTTCAGCGCCTTCATCGCCAGCAGCGCCTGCACAAGCGGACCCTTGTCGTCGGCGGCGCCGCGGCCGAGGACATAGCCGTCTTTCACCTCGCCCCCGAAGGGCGCGAACGACCAGGCGTCGGCATCGACCGGCTGTACATCACCGTGAATGACGAGGCCGAGGACCGGCGCGCCCGCGGGACCGGGCAGCTCGATCTCCGTGATCTTGCCGGCGTCGCGCGCGACGAAGCCGAGCTGCTTCGCGGTGTTCAGCAGCCACACCTTCTGCGCCGCATGTCCCTCGGCGTTGTTTTCATCCGTCGGAAAGCGAATGACCTCGCTGAGCATCGGCACGAGCCGCTTCGACTCGTGCTTGTCGTAGTGGGCGAGCACCTTCGTGGTGAGCGTGGTGGCGAGGAGAGCTGTCGTCAGAAACATAGTTCATCAGTAGAATACCCACCCAATCGTCCATTCGTTCGGAGAGAGCATGAAAACCTTTTTGAAGGTCGTTGGAATCGTGTTGCTGGTCATCGTCGCGCTGGCGGCGATCGGCATTTCGTATCTCTCGCTGCGCAAGCCGGCGCAGCGGCCGGCGTCGACCGAAAAAATCGAGCTCACCCCCGAGCGCCTGGCTCGCGGGAAGTATCTCGTCCACCACGTGTCGCCCTGCATCGACTGCCACTCCGAGCACACGATGGCGTATGCGCTTCCGGTCAAGACGGGACGCGAAGGAGTCGGCGGTTGGGTGTGGGATAAACAGAGCGACTTTCCGGGCACGCTGGCGGCCTCGAACATCACTCCCGATCCCGACACGGGCCTCGGCAAGTGGACGGACGGCGAGATCCTGCGCGCGATCCGCGAAGGCGTCGACCGCGAGGGCAAGGCGCTCTTCCCGATCATGCCGTACCAGCACTTCAAGCACATGAGCGACGATGACGCGAAGGCGGTCGTCGCGTATCTGCGCACGCTCAAGCCGCAGCGGTACGAGACGCCCAAGAAGAAGCTGGACGTGCCGCTGAACTTCGTCGAGAAGTTCATTCCGGAGCCGCTGGCGGGACCGGTGACCGCGCCGCCGCCGAGCGATCACCTCGCGTACGGCAAGTACCTCACCCAGATCGGCGCGTGCGTGGAGTGCCACACGCCGAAGGATGAGAAAGGCAAGCCGGTGCCCGGAAAGGAATTCGCCGGCGGCTGGGAGATGCACGCGCCGACGTTCCGCGTGGTGACGGCGAACATCACTCCGCATCCGTCGACGTTCATGGGCCGGGCCACGAAAGAGGAGTTCATCGGCCGCTTCCGCGCGTTCGCGAACTTCACGTCGGAGAACGCGCCTCCCGCGCCGAAAGGCCGCAACACGATCATGCCGTGGATCCAGTACGCCGGCATGACGGACGAGGACCTCGGCGCGATCTACGATTACCTGAAGACGGTGCCGCCGTCGGACAACAAGGTGAATCCGTTCCCGGACGCGCCGGCTAACTAGCCGCGTCCAGCACGAACACGACGAGCCCCGCGGTCGCGAGCCCCGCCAGCGTTGAGAAGATCAGCGTGAACCGCGGGCGCTCGTGACCGTGCGGGAGCAGGTCGCTCGCGCCGAGATAGAGCAGGAAGCCGGCGAAGAACGCGAGCTGATACGCGACCACGCGCGGCTCGATGTGCAGCAGGTTTGCGGAGAACGCGCCCGCGACGGGAGCGAGGGCGTTGACGATGAGCAGCGTGAGCGTGCGCCAGCGGTTGTTGCGCGTGGCGAGCATGAACGTGACGGTGTTGAGGCCGTCCGCGAAGTCGTGCGCGAGGACGGCCATCAGCACGATGAAGCCGACTTCCTTCCCCGCCTGAAAGCCCACGCCGATGGCGAGGCCGTCGAGGAAGCTGTGAAACGAGAGCCCGAGCGCGCCGACGAGGCCGACGTTGTGATGATGTCCCGGCTCGTCGTGCGATTTCTCACTGTGGATGATCGTCAGTTTCTCGAGCAGAAAAATGGCGATGAAGCCGAAGATCATCGTGACGGTGAGCGAGCGAAGCGGGATCGCGCTGGCCGACGCGGCGTCCACCATTTCCGGGATGAGGTCGAGGATCGCCACGCCGATCAGCAGGCCGGCGGAGAACGCCATGATGGCGTGGAGATAGCGCTGATGGCGGAACGCGAACCAGCCACCGGCGAGGGTCATGACGAACGCCAGCAGCGCCCATGCCGCACTCATGCGGCGGGGATTCTATCCGCTCAGGCGGCGTACACGCGCACGAGAAGGATCGTGTCTTCCTTCTTGACCGTGGCAATGGATTCGGAGCCGCGGTGAGGGGTCGTGAAGCTCACCAGTTCCGCATCGCTGTCTTTCAGATACTGATGAATGGCCTCGCTTTCATCGTTCGCCTCGATCACGATCCGGCGGGATGGAACATCGTGCGAAAGTCGGTTGGTCAGTTCTCGCGCTTCAATCGTGTATTGCAAGCGCACCCTCCGCGAGTTTTGCATTTACCGCAAAGGCAGTTTGAGCAAGCGGCGAGCCAGGGATGGAGGGCGGGAGGGCGGAGGGCGGAGGGCCCCACCCACCCGATCCCGCTTCTGCCCTCTGCCCTCTGCCTCGTCCGCCCTCTGCCCTCTGCCCCCGCCCTCTCCCCTCCGCCCCTGCCCTCCGCCCTCTGCCCTCCGCCCTCCGCCCTCCCGCCCTCCCCCCTCTGGTTCAAATATTTCTTTGCTCGCCAGCATGGGTCCGGAAGGGCGGGTCTTGGTAGTCGATGACGAGCCCGCGATTCGTGCGCTCGTTACGAAGATCGTGGATCGCGCGGGCTTTCCCGTCGACTCGGCGCGCGACGGCGCCGACGCGATCGAGAAGCTCGAAGCGCGTGAATACGCCGTCGTCGTCCTCGATCTGATGATGCCGAACATCGACGGCTTCGGGCTGATCGACTATCTCAAGAGCCGGAAGAACGAACGCCCCGCGGTGATCGTGATCAGCGCCGGCGACCCCGCCGCGTTCCGCCACCTCGACGGCGCGATGGTGCACTCGATCGTCCGCAAGCCCTTCGACATCGACGTCCTCGGCGACCTGATCACCGCCGCCGCCCGCTCCATGCGCGGAGACGCGCAAGAGGGCGGAGAGGTGTTGCCCTTCCCGCGCGGGAACGCCTGCTGACGCGCTGCGCCAGCAGTGCGAACGCGGCCGCCAGCGCGCCCGCTGCAATCACCCTCCTCATCCCCGGCCGCAGTTCCACCGCCTTCGTATAAACACTCGTCTTCCGCGTTTCGTCCACAAATGGACCATCGATCGCGCTCTCGTCCGGGGTGCGGAAGAGGTTCGATTCTCCCTCGTCCTCGATTGCGCTGTACTGCTGGCGGAACATGTTTCGGCGCTGGAGCATGTACCAGTCCATGGCCGCGGGGCTGATGCGCTCGGCGATCGAGAGCAGCTTCCCCATCACTCCGACGAAGATCTCGCGCTGCGGGCGCTGCGCCGCCGACACCATGGCCTCGGCGACGAGCCGCGGCGGATAGATCACCGACACCGGGTGCGGGCGGACGCCGAGCTTCGACGGGCCCCACCGATAGAACGGCGTATTGATCGACGACGGGAGGATCGTCACGACGTCGACGTTCGCGCCGGAGTCGCGAAGCTCCATGCGCAGGGAGTCGCTGAACGATTTCACCGCGGCCTTCGACGCGGAATACGTTGACAGCAACGGAATCGCGCGATCGGCGAGCGCGGAGGCGACGTTGATGATCACGCCGTTCGTTTCCTTCAGATGCGGCAGCGCCACGCGCACGCCGTACATCGGACCGAGGACATTCACGTCGATGACGCGGCGCATCTCGTCCGGCGTCATCTCTTCGATGAGCGCCCACTCCGCCACCGCGGCGTTGTTGATCCAGACATCGATGCGGCCGAAGCGGCCGAGAGCCTCGCGCGCGATGCGCTGCACGTCGTCGAAGTGCGAGACGTCGGCGGGAACGGCGAGTGCCTCCGCGCCGAGGTCTTTGATCTCACGCAGCACGCGCCCGAGCGCTTCGCCGCTGCGGCTGGCGATCACGACGCGCGCCTTGCAGCGCGCGAACGCGAGCGCCGTCGCGTGACCGATGCCGCTCGAGCCGCCGGTGATGACGACGACCGCGTTCGCGAGTGCGCGTTTCATGCAATGCGGGCATGTCAAGAGCCGTGCCTTGTACACTTTGAGTCAGAGATGAAACGACTGCTCTTCGTCCTGCTGTTCGTCGCGTGTGTGAAACCGGAGGTCCCCGAAAAGAACACCACGCGCGGACGCGACCTGATCGGCCAGTACGGCTGCAACATCTGTCACGGCATTCCCGGCGTGAGCGGCCCGAAAGGCTCGATCGGTCCGTCGCTCGAAGGCCTCGCCTCGCGGCCGACGATCAGCAACGGCAAGGTGCAGAACACGCCCGGGAATCTGGTGCAGTTCATTCAGAATCCCGCCTCGCTGAATCCGGCGTCGAGCATGCCGGGCCTCAACATGCCGCCGCAGGACGCGCAGGAGATCGCGAACTATTTGCGCACGTTGAAGTGAGGCATAGGCGCGGTAGGCACGAGTTACGCAACCGGCTGAGAGCGCCGTGAGTTTTATAGTTCAGAAATCACTGGGGAACAGCTTCTTCCGTTTCGCCGTCGGCCGCCGCCGCGATCTCCGCGCCATCGATGACAACCCCGAGCTGAGCACCGGCTCGAACGGCGAGTTCATCCGCCACCGGCCCGAGATCTTCTACGCCGCCGACCTCCGCACGATCCGCAGCCCGGAGGTGCCGCCGGCGCGGTCTGTCGCGTCGCAGCCGTTCTGGTCTTCGGTGTTCGGCGGGCCGAATGGAAAGATGATGCTCGGCCTCACCGCTGCCGGCATCCTCTTCCTCCTCCTCGGTCTGGCCGTCGTCGCGAGCAAGGGCGCCGCCGGCGCGGTGTGGCTCATTCTCGGTTTCATCCTGCTGGCGATCCCGGTCGTCATCACCGCGCAGAAGCGGCGCGTCGTGCGGCAGCATGACGAGCGCATTCGCAAAGAGCGGGAGGAGCGCGACGCGCGCAACCGCGAGCTGCTCTCCGCCTACACCGGCGCGCTCGAGCATCTGCGCGACGATCCGACCGATGAGGCGCTGCAGCGCGTGCAGCGCGAAAACGAGAAGCTCGATCTCCCCTACTCGCTCTGGGCCGACACCGCGATCGGCACGGTGCTGCACGTCGGCTTCTCCACGCTTGCCAACCTCGGCGCGGATCGCGCGGCCGACATCGCCGCGCTGATGGATCGCGCCAGCGACGCCGCGGGACTCATCGCCGAGGATGCGCTGGCCGTGAAGCAAGCCGTCTACTCGACGATCCTCTGGCACTACCTCGCCGACGACCGCCTCGGCGACACGCAGCAGAAGATCGTCCGCGCCATTCAGGAAGGCTTCCGCATCCGCGCCGAGGACATGCCCATCGATACGTCCTCCGAGGCGCAGTTCATCCGGCTGCGCGGCATCGATCATCGCAACGCGCCGCGGTGCGAGACCACGATCCCGCTCGGGCTCCACGAGTACTGCATGTACACCGCGGAAGTCCGCATCGGCGGCAGCCAGAACACGACGAAGCTGTTCATCACCAACAAACGCGTGCTCGTCGAAGGACCGAAGCACGTCGAGGTGAAAGTGCCGACCATCGACGACATCCTCGTCGATGCCGACAACAACCGCGTCACCATCCGCGCCTCCGGCGTCAAAGCGCCGATCGATTTCACCGCCGGCGAGCCGATCTTCCTCGGCGCGATGGCGGATTTAGCGACTCGGCTGGACGACCGGCCGAAGAGTTTTGCTTAGCAGCCGATTGCCGCGATCGAAGAAACCGATTCGCTGATAGAGCGCGTTCGCGCGCTCGTTCGACGTCGAGACTTCGAGCTGCAGCACCTGCATGCCTTCCGCGGCGCAGATCTCTTCGACATAACGCAGCGCCGCCGTACCGAGGCCGCGGCCGCGCGCATGCGGCGCGACGTACAGCTCGTCGAGCAGCGCGGCGCGGCCGCGAAATTCGAAGCTGAAACTGAACGTGACGATGGCGAAGCCCGCCTCGTCGATCATCAACAGTCGTCCGAACGACGGATCCGCGAGAAACGTCCGCATCGAATTCTCGGCGGCCGTTGCGTCGAACGCAACGCTCTCGTGCGCGTAGAAATCGCGCTGCATTTCGAGAAGCGTGGGGATATCGGATTCGGAGGCGGCGCGGATTATGCGCTCACCCGGTTGCGGCCTTCGCGCTTCGAGCGATAGAGCAGCTCGTCGACGCGCTCGAGGATCGACTCGGGCTGCTCGAACGGGCTGTTCGCGAAGCTGACGCCGAACGATGAAGTCAGGCGAATCTCCTGCCCCTCGTACTCGAACATGCGCTCCTCGAACATCAGCCGGAGGCGCTCCGCGATGTCGACCGCCGTTTCGATCGGCGTCTCCGGAAGAATGAGCACGAATTCCTCGCCGCCCATCCGCGCGAACACGTCCTGCGGCCGCACGAACTCCGACACGATCAACGCCGAGGTGACGCGCAGGATGTGATCGCCCGCCGCGTGCCCGTACTGATCGTTGACCTGTTTGAAGTTGTCGAAGTCGAACGTGATCACGCTGACCGGCTTCGGCTCGGTGGCCATGTCCAGGATGAACCCAAGGCGCGCGACGATGTAGGACTTGTTGTACGCGCCGGTGAGCTGGTCGGTGATGCCGCGCGAGTGCAGGGCCTCGGTGAACTCGACTTCGAGCAGCGAGTCGACGTACTTGAACACGCAGTTGCCGAGCTTCAGGAGATTGCCCTGCATCAGCGGCACCGGGTTGCGGATGCGCATCCCGTTCACGAGCGTGCCGTTCGTGCTGGCCAGGTCGTTGATCGTGACGTTGTCGCGCAGCCTTACGACCTCGGCGTGAATGCCGCTCACCGCGCGCTCGCGCAGGCGGATGTCGCACTCGGGACGCCGGCCGATGATCTGCCGCCCCTGCCGCAGCCGGAACACCTGCCCCGGAAAATCGCCCTCGAGCAGAATCAGCGCCGGCTCATGCGTTTGCGCCCGCTCGATCGGATCCGCGAGGCCGACGCCGTCGAAGCGGACCTCGGTCGTCTTCCGAGGAATGGGCTTCTCGTCTCCGCCGGGACGGATCGCATTCTTGATTCTCTCGAGCATGGGCGTATCGAATAGTTTACTCCGATCCTTTTGTGACGCAGATCACACTGCGCCTGTTTCTTGCAGCCGGGCGGACGTGACCCAAACGCGCGTCAACAGCTGGCTCGAGCTGCAGGAAGCGCTGTTCGACAGCACGTGGCGGGAGTCGCTGTCCCGCCATCGATCGAATTTCGTCTTTCGCGGAATGCCGCGCGCGTCGCGGGGGCTGGAGACGAGCCTGCAGAGCGGCGGCTTCGAAGCGCATGAGCGTCATCTGCTGAGCAGCTTCCGCAAGTACGCGCTGCGCAACGCGGTGCACGGCGACTGGGTCTGGAACTGGCTCTCGCTGGCGAAGCATCACGGCCTGCCGACGCGCCTCCTCGACTGGTCGTACTCGCCCTACGTCGCTCTGCACTTCGCCACGTACGACGTTTTCGATGAAGACGCGATCATCTGGTGCGTCGACTATCGCAAGGCGCACGAGCTGCTCCCCAAACCGCTGCGCAAAGTGCTGGAGGCGGAAGACGTCAACATCTTTACCACCGACCTCCTCAACATCGTCGCCAAGACGCTCGCCGAGTTCGACGCGCTCTCCCACGACGACTTCGTTCTCTTCTTCGAGCCCCCGTCGCTCGACGAGCGGATCGTCAATCAATTCGCGCTCTTCTCGCTGCCATCGAGCGCGAAGCTCTCGCTCGAGGAGCTGCTCTCGCGCCGCGAGAACACGTATCGCCGCATCATCATCCCGGCCTCGCTGAAGTGGGAAGTGCGCGACAAGCTCGATCAGGCGAACATCACCGAGCGCGTGCTCTTCCCCGGCCTCGACGGGCTGTCGCAGTGGCTGAAACGTTACTTCACGACGCGGAGGTAGCGTTTACGATAGCGCGCATGAAAGCCGCGCTCGCCTCGCTGCTGCTGTTCGCCAACCTCGCCGCCGCCGACACGCTGCTCGTCGTCAACAAGCGCGACGCGACGCTGGCATTCGTCGATCCGGCGGCGCTGAAGGTGCTCGGAAAAATCAGCACCGGCGAAGGGCCGCACGAAGTCGCGGTGTCGGACGACGGGAAGACCGCGGTGGTCTGCAACTACGGAACGGGACCGCGGCCAGGATCGACGCTGACGGTCGTGGATGTCGCAAATCGCAAGGAGCTCCGCCGCCTCGTGCTGCCCGGCCTCCTGCGGCCGCACGGCATTCAGGCCATCGGCTCGCGCTTCTACATTACGACCGAGGGAAGCCGGGCGGTGGTGCGGTATGACGCGGCGGCTGACAAGTTTGATTGGATCAGCGGCACGGGCCAGGACGTCACGCACATGCTCGTCGTCGCGCCCGACGAGAAGAAGATCTACACCGCGAACATCGGCGCCGACACCGTGAGCGTGTTCGATCTCACGGGCGCGCCGCGCATGATCGGGCTCAAACACATTACCGTCGCCAAAGGCCCGGAAGGAATCGACCTCGCGCCGAACGGCAGCGCGCTGTGGGTCGCGGGACGCACGCCCGAGGGCGGCATCACGATCATCGACCCGAAGACGGACAGCGTCACGCGGACGATCCCGACCACCACGAAGTTCGCGAATCGAGTGAAGTTCACGCCGAACGGCTCGCACGTCCTCATCTCCGACCCGCAACTGAACGAGCTCTGGATCTTCGACGCCGCCACCGGCGCGCAGACGAAGAAGATCACCACCGCCGCCGGCCCGTCCGGCATCCAGTTCTCGTCCAACGGCAAACGCCTCTACGTCGCCTGCGCCAACGCCGGAAAAGTGCAGGTGCTCGACACCGCGTCGTGGGCGATTGTCGGAGAGGTGGAGACGGGGACGGAGCCGGATGGGATGGCGTACGGGAAATGAGAGAACGCAGAACGCAGAGCGCAGAGCGCAGAACGTAGAAGTAAGAAAGTTTTCTAATTCTTCGTTCTGCGTTCTGCGTTCTGCGTTCCTTCCACCCTTACAATCCCGCGCATGAAACTCGCCTCCGCCCTCCTCGCGCTGACGCTCGCGTTCACGACCGTTGCTGCCGAGACCCCGTCCTTCGACCGCAAGCAGTTCGAGATCAAGCACGAGAAGTTCGTGCTCGACAACGGGCTCACGCTGCTCGTCCATGAAGATCACAGCGTGCCGATCGTGGCCGTCAACCTCTGGTACCACGTCGGCTCGCGCAACGAGAAGCGCGGGAAGACCGGCTTCGCGCATCTGTTCGAGCACTTCTTCTTCAACGGCAGCGAGAATTTTCCGCACGGGTTCCGCGAGGCGATGGACGACCTCGGCGCGAACAACCGCAACGGCACGACGAACACCGACCGAACGAATTTCTTCGAGGACGTCCCGGTCTCCGCGCTCGAGCGCACGCTGTACCTCGAAGCGGACCGCATGGGCTTCCTGGCCGGCCAGATCTCGAAGGAGATGCTCGAGCGCGAGCGCGGCGTGGTGCAGAACGAGAAGCGGCTCGGGGAGAATCAGCCGTACGGGCACGTCTTCGACCGGATCGCCGAGGTCGTGTACCCGTACTCGCATCCCTACTCGTGGTCGACCATCGGCAGCATGGACGACCTCAACGCCGCGTCGCTCGACGACGTGCGCGACTGGTACAAGACCTACTACGGCCCGAACAACTGCGTGCTCGTGCTCTCCGGCGACATCACACCGCAGCGCGCGCTCGAGCTGGTGAAGAAATACTTCAACGGCATCCAGCCCGGACCGCCGCTGACGCGCGCCGAGACATGGATCCCGAAGTTCGACCACAACATCCGCGACGTCATGTCCGACCGCGTCCCGCAGGCGCGCATCTATCGCTTCTACCACGCGCCCGCGTGGAAGGACCCGCAGTTCCAGCAGGTCTCGCTCCTCGCCGACGTGCTGAGCGGATCGAAGAGCGCGCGCCTCGACCGGCGGCTCGTGTATGAAAAAGAGCTGGCTACCGACGTCTCGGCCTTCATGTTCGACGGCGAGCTCGCCAGCGGCTTGATCATCCAGGCCACGGTGAAGCCGGGCATCGATCCGGCGAAGGTCGAACGGGAGATCGACGACGTCGTCGCCGCGCTCTTGAAGAGCGGCCCGACCGCGGAGGAAGTGAAGCGCGCGCAGTCGCGCAATCTCGCCGGATACGTTCGCGGCACGGAGCGCCTCGGCGCGTTCGGCGGACGCGCGGACGTGCTCGCGGAGAGCGAGACGTTCACCGGCGACTCGAAGTTCTACCTCGACCGCCTGCAGACGATGGCCACCGCGACGCCGGCCGACGTCGCGAAGAGCGCGAAGCAGTGGCTCGACGCGAATCACTACACGCTCGTCGTGCGGCCGTATCCGCAGGTCAGCGCGGGACAGACCTCGCTCGACCGCAAGGTCCTCCCCACCCTCGGCGAAGCGCCGGAGGTGAAGTTCCCGAAAGTGCAGCGCGCCACGCTGTCGAATGGCTTGAAGGTGATGCTGATGGAGCGGCACAACGTGCCGCTCGTGAACGCAACGCTCGCCGTCGACGCGGGATCGGCATCCGACACCGCGAAGAACGCGGGCCTCGCCGGACTGACGATGGACGTGCTCGACGAAGGCACGGCGACGCGCGATGCGTTCAAGATCACGGACGAGCTGGATGCCATCGGCGCGCGCATCTTCACCGGCAACTCGCTCGACCTCTCGCTCGTCACGCTCTCCGCGCTGTCGACGAACCTCGGTCCGTCGCTGGCGATCTACTCGGACATCGTCCTTCATCCCTCGTTCCCCGAGGATCAGGTGGCGCTCCTGAAGGGCCAGCGCGCCACGCGCATCAAGCAGGAGCAGGTGCAGCCGACGACGGCCGCGCTGCGCATCGCGCCGGTGCTGCTGTACGGCGAAGGCCACGCGTACGGCACGCCGTTCACCGGCACCGGCTACGCGGCGACGCTCTCCAAGCTGACGCGCAACGATCTCGTGGCGTGGCACCGCGACTGGTTCCATCCGAACAACAGCACGCTCATCGTCGTGGGCGACACGACGATGGAGAAGCTCAAGCCCGAGCTCGAGAAAGCATTCGGCTCATGGAAGCAGGGCCAGGCGCCGGCGAAGAAGATCGATGCCGTCGCGCGCGCGGCCGGGAAGAAGGTCTATCTGATCGACAAGCCGGACGCGCCGCAGTCGGTGATCGTCGCGGCGCACGTTTCGGAGCGCGGCGGCGTTGCGGAAGATCTGGCGATCGAAACGGTGCTGCGCAATTTCGGCGGCATGGCCACCTCGCGTCTCAATCGCAACCTGCGCCTCGACAAGCACTGGAGCTACGGCACGTCGGGATCGCTGAACAACGCCCGCGGCCCGCGCCCGTTCCTCGTTGTCGCGCCGGTGCAGACCGACAAAACGAAGGAGTCGATCGTCGAAGTGCAGAAGGAGATCGCGGGCGTTGCCGGCGCGCGCCCGATCGCCGGCGAAGAGTTCGCGAGCATCATGCGCAGCTCGGTCATGCGCCTGCCCGGCGCATACGAGACCCTCGGATCGCTGACCAACGCCGCGATCGGCATGCTCACGTTCGGCCGTCCGGAGGAGTACTACGCGCAGTACGCGAACAACATCCGCACCCTGACCGATGCGAGTCTCAACGACGCCGCGAAGAAAGCCGTCCACCCCGACGAAGTGATCTGGATCATCGTCGGCGATCTGAAGAAGGTGGAGGCGGGGATTCGGGAGCTGAATCTGGGCGAGGTGGTGAGAGTGGAGGCGGACAAGCTGTAAGTGTGGAGCGGCGGGCTTTAGCCCGCCGGGATGGGACGGCGGGCTAAAGCCCGCCGCTCCACCTAATTCACCGTCTCCCCCGCCCGATCGCGCTCGCTCCACGTGCGAATCGAGTTCACACTCTGGAACCCGCGCGGCAGTTTCAAGCCGCGCTGGGCGCGTTTGCCGATGTAGCTGTCGAGGTCATCGCCGCCTTTGAGATTCGTGTGGCGCTTGCCGGCGTAGACGACGAGCGTGCCGCCCTCGGGCACGACCGCAGTCGCCACGACTTTCTCCGGCGCGATGGGCGTGCGATGCAGTTTGATCGTCTGCACGCCCTTGCCGCGCGCGAGCACCGGCAGCTCCGCGGCTTCGAACAGCAGCAGCTTCCCTTCCGTCGACGCCGCGGCGACGTGGTCGGTCTCGTACGACAGCACGCGCTGCGGCCGCAACACCGTCGCGCCTTTGCCGACGTTCACCACCGCCTTGCCGGCCTTGAGCCGCGTCATCATGTCTTCGAGCCGCGCGACGAATCCGTAGCCGTCGTCCGTGGTCAAGAGCCAGAGATCGTCGGCCTCGCCCATCATCACCGCGACGAACGTCGCGCCGCCCGGAGGCGCGAGCGAGGACGTCAGCGGCTCGCCGTGGCCCTTCGCCGACGGCAGCTCGTGCGCCGGCAGCGAGTACGTGCGGCCCGTCGAGTCGATGAACACCGCCAGCTGATTGCTGCGCCCTTTCGCCGCGTGCAGGAACGCGTCGCCCGACTTGTACTGCAGCGCCGTCGGATCGAGATCGTGACCCTTGCCCGCGCGCACCCAGCCGCGCTCGGACAGCACGACCGTCACGAGCTCGGACGGAATCAGCGCGCTCGCGTCCATCGCCTTCGCCGCCTCGCGCTCGACGATCGGCGAGATCCGCTTGTCGCCGAACTCCTCGGCGTCGCGAATCAGCTCCTCGCGCACCTGCTTGCGCAGACGCGCCTTCGAGCCGAGGATCTTCTCCAGCTCCGCGCGCTCTTCCTGCAGCTTCTTCTGCTCGCCGCGGATCTCCATCTCTTCGAGCTTGTTGAGGTAGCGCAGCCGCAGCTCGAGGATGTAGTCGGTCTGCGTTTCGGTGAGCCTGAAGCGGCGCATCAGCTCCGCCTTCGGATCGTCGGCAGTGCGGATGATGCGGATCACCTCGTCGACGTTGAGGTACGCGACCATCAGCCCTTCGAGGAGATGCAGGCGCGCGTTGACCTGATCGTAGCGATGCTGCAGGCGGCGCCGCACGGTCTCGATCCGGAACTCGAGCCACTCGCCGAGGAGCTCCTTCAGCGCGTACAGGCGCGGCCGGCCGTCGAGGCCGATCATGTTCATGTTCACGCGGTACGACTTCTCGAGATCCGTGGTCGCGAAGAGGTGCGTCATCAGCTCGTTGAGATCGACGCGGTTCGAGCGCGGGAAGATCACGAGGCGCGTCGGATCCTCGCGGTCCGACTCGTCCTGGACGTCCTCGACCATCGGCAGCTTCTTCGCCGCGAGCTGCGCCGCGATCTGCTGCTGCACCTTCGCGCCGGAAACGCCCGCGGGCAGCGCGGAGATCACGATGTTGCCGTCCTCGATGTCCCACTTCGCGCGCTGGCGGATCGAGCCGGTGCCGGTCTTGTACATCTCGCGGATCTCGGCGAGCGGCGTGACGATCTCGCCGGAGGTCGGGAAATCGGGACCTTTGATGTGCTTCGTCAGCTGCGCGAGCGTGGCCTCGGGATTGTCGAGCAGCTCGACGCACGCGTTCACGACTTCGCGGAGGTTGTGCGACGGGATGTCGGTGGCCATGCCCACGGCGATCCCCGAGGCGCCGTTGAGCAGCACGTGCGGGAGCCGCGACGGCAGCAGCTTCGGCTCCTTCATCGTGCCGTCGAAGTTCTGTCCCCATTCGACCGTGCCCTGCTCCAGCTCGGACAGCAGCGATTGCGCGAACTTGGCGAGCTTGGCCTCGGTGTACCGCATCGCCGCGAACTCTTTCGGATCATCGGGCGAGCCGAAATTTCCCTGCCCTTCGATGAGCGGATAGCGCATCGAGAACGGCTGCGCCATCAGGACCATCGCTTCGTAGCACGCCGAATCGCCGTGCGGGTGATATTTGCCGATCACATCGCCGACCGTGCGCGCCGACTTCTTCGGCTTCGAGTTGGGACCGAGCCCGAGCTCCGACATCGCATAAATGATGCGCCGCTGCACCGGCTTGAGCCCGTCGGCGAGATGCGGCAGCGCGCGGTCGAGGATGACGTACATCGAGTAGTCGAGGTACGCCTTCCGCGCAAACTCCCCCACCGCCTGCGTCTCGACATCGGGAAGGGAGGGAGGAGGGGGTTGGGTGAGGCGGAGCTGGTCTTTGGATTTGCGGGTAGCCATGCGTGCTTTTGACTCTTATACGTTACTGCACTTTGTGCTCCTTCAGAATCGGTTCTCGAAGTTGATGGATCGGTCAAGCGACCGAGGTACTGTTTCTACGTGGAAATCAATCGCGAGACCAGATCGCACTTCGCGCCGACGCCAGTATTCCACCTGGTGAAGACGCCCGACTGGCGCGAACGGTTGAAGACCGCGGTGGCGAAGAGCGGCAAAAAGCAAAGCGTGATCGCGAGAGATGCCGGCGTCGCTCCGGAGACCCTCAGCCGCATCCTCAACGCCTCGCTCCCGAATCCGAGCTTCGACGTGATCGTCCGCATCGCGCGTGCGGTAAACGAGAACGTCGGCTGGCTGCTCGATGAGCGCGGCTTCGTGCTGACGATGGAGGAGCAGAAGCAGTTGCGCGACGTCGCCCGGATTCTCGATGACACGCTCCTGACCTCCGCGGCGTCGCGGCGCGACCGGCCCGAGTCGAACGCCAGCTTATCCACCGCTTCGGAAATCCCGCGTGGCTACGCGGTTCGCGGTGCGCGCCTCGCGTACGAAGCGGCCGGCGACTCGATGACCGGCGCCGGCATCATCGATCGCGACGTCCTCTTTGTGAAACCGACGCGCAACACGCGCGAGGCCGCGGGACGGGTCGTCGTCTGCCGAGTGGAGGACGCTGAGTACGTGAGAGTGCTCGACATCCGCGCCGGGCGCACGCGCCTCATCAGCCGCAACGAGCGCTATCTCCCGATCGAAGTCGGCGAAGGAAGCCGCTTCGAGTTGATCGGCATCGTCGTCGGCCGGACCGGCGCGTTGAGCTAAAACCATTCCCTCCCGTTTTCGAACTACCATCCAGGCGAATGGATCTCACCTACTCCCTCGACGAAGTCGCGCGCACGACCGACGACGTGATCGTGCGGCGGCGGTTCGACCAGCGCAACCGGTTCTGGCTGCAGGTGCTGCTGTCGTTCTACGCCTTCGTCACGCTGCTGCTGGTCATGACGCGGGACCGGAGGAACACGCCCCTCGACGTCCTCCTCGGCGTCGCGACCCTCGCCTTCATCGTCCTCATCTTCTGGGTCGCGCGCGAGTCGTATCGCGCGCAGCCGCGGGCGCTCGGGCGCTGGTTTCAGAGGCACGTCACGGCCAGCGTCATCACCTACGTCTTCGTCCAGTACGCGGTGCTCCTCTTCCTGACGAACACCAGCGACGGCGAGAACTGGGCGGCCTGGGTCATGGTCATGCCCTGGACCGTCGTCGCGCTGCGATTCACGCTCACGGAGCACGTGCTGCTGCACGCGGTGCTCCTCTTCGGAGCGGTGATGATGCCGACGGTGTCCGGGGACGTCCGGCATGCGGAAGGGCTCTACATCGGCGTCGCGGTGAACAACGTCCTGCCGTTCGCGATCGAGCTCTTCGGCGCCTATCGCATGCGCAAGCTGCTGCGCCGCGAATGGGAGGAGCGCCGCACCAGCGCGCGCGCGCAGATCCGCATGCGCGACGAACTGCGCTACGCGCGCGAGCTGCAGCTGTCGATGCTCCCCGAGTGCGCGCCGCCGCTGGAATGGGCCGAGCTCTGCGCGATCTCGCTTCCGGCGACGGAGGTCGGCGGCGATTACTACGACTATTTCGTCGACGGCGATCGCGTCGCGCTCGTGTGCGGCGACGTGGCCGGACACGGGATGGCCAGCGGTCTCGTGCTCTCCGCGCTGCGCAGCGGCTTCACGCTCCTCCGCGATTCCCTCGGCGATCCCGGCAGCGTGCTGCGCCGCCTGCACGATCTCGTCGCGCAGACCAGCCGCAGGCGCATGCTCGTCACCGTGACGGTCGTCCTGCTCGATCGCGCGATGATGCGCGCCACGATCGCCAGCGCCGGCCACCCGCCGGTGATCGTCCGCCGCGCCGACGGCAGCGTCGAGATGATCAACCTCTACGCGCCCCCGCTCGGCGTGCGCCTCCCCGTCACCATCCCGCAGACCCACCTCGACGTCGCTCCCGGCGACGTCTTCGTCCTCCACAGCGACGGCGTCTACGAAACGCGCAACCCCGCCGGCGAGTCCTACGGCCTCGAGCGCCTCGCGAGCGTCGTGCGCGACCACGACGGCACCGCCGAGTCGCTGCGCGACGCGATCCTCGCGGACGTGGAGCGGTTTCGCGGAGGAGAACTGCCGGATGATGACGTGACGGTGGTGGTGGCGAAGATGGCCTGACCCTATATTGAAGAGGTGGACCACCCCTCCCTGAACGAGATCGGCCGCGACCTGCTCATCGTGCCGCGCTGGCGGCTCGCGCTCACGCTGGCGACGCCGTTCGCGCTGACGGCGCTCTTTTTCGTCTTCGCCGCGCGGGGGTGGTGGGTCGCGGCGCTGGCGTGCCCGGTGCTCCTCAGCTTCCTCACCTATGGCTCGATCTCGCACGATCTCGTGCACCGCAACCTCGGGTTGCCGCGCTGGCTCAATGAGGCGCTCCTCTTCGCCATCGAGCTGACCGCGTTCCGCAGCGGCCACGCCTATCGCACCGTGCACCTGCATCACCACGCGCGCTTCCCGGCGGACGACGACCTCGAAGGCGCGGCATCGAAGATGACGTTCTGGCGCGCGCTGATCGAGGGCCCGGCGCTGCAGCCGCGCTTGTGGCTCTTCGCGATGAAGAGGAACGGACGCGACCGCACGTGGATGATCGTCGAGGCTTCGGTCGTGATTGCCATGCTCGCGGCCTGCATCGCGGTCGTGCCGCTCACGCCGCTGCCGCTCGTTTACGCCGCGCTGATGATCGCCGGCAGCTGGATCTTCCCCATGATCACCGCCTTCATCCCCCACGACCCGCGTGGCGAAACGGAGCTGCAGCAGACGAAACTGTTTCGCGGTCGCGTGCTGTCGATCGTCGCCTTAGAGCATCTCTATCACCTCGAGCACCACCTCTACCCGCAGGTGCCGCATCACAACTGGCCCGCGCTGGCGCGGCGGCTCGATCCGTTTTTCGAGCGCAGCGGACTCGTGGCGATCCGGTTGTGGTTTTAGACATCTGCACAGGCCCGTGTGCAAGCTGGCCTCTTCGTTGCTAGCTCTTTCCCCCGTGGATTGTCTATTCACGGCGGTGCCGCGTTGACCGAGACGCGCCGCGCCCTGGTCGTGGACGACGACGCTTCGATTCGCGTCCTCGTCTCACGCATCCTCTCGCGGCGCGGGTTCACGGTCGATGTCGTTCGCGACGGAGCCGAAGCGATCGAGATGCTGCTTCAGCACGGTTACGACGTGATCGCGCTCGATCTGATGATGCCGCGGATCGACGGAGCCGGCGTCGTGAAGTACCTGCTCGAGCACCGGCCCGAGCTGCTGGAAAAGGTGATCGTGATGACCGCGTTCGGCGCCAAGGCGCTGACGACCGTCTGTCCGCCGGTCGCACGGTTTCTCGAGAAGCCGTTCGACGTGGATCGTCTGCTCGCCGAGGCCGCTGAATGCGTCGGCGAGGATGCCCCTTCGGCCGAGGCGGCCGAGCCTTCAGGACATGGCGCCGAGTAACTGCGTCTCGAGCGTCAGCGTCGCGAAGACGAACGCTTGCCCTTCCCCGTCCAGCTCCGGCGTCGCGTCGTAACGCAGCGGCTGGCATCGCGAGAAATGAAAGGTCGTCGAGAGCTCGCCGTCGGAGCCGAAGAGTTGGATGCTGAGGTCGCGGCGCGCGTCGGCGCGCTTGCACCATTCGTCGAAGGCCCGGTCGTGCGTGAGCCCGCGCTCGAGCGTCAACACCGAGCCGTCGTTTCGGAACCGCGTCACGCCGGCGACGGTCCTTCCCTGCCAGAGCACGCGGAACGGGAAGTTGGCGTACGGCGAGGGCTTCATCGCGCTCATGTTACCTTGCGCGTCATGAACGCAAGCGACAGCGGCACCTTCACCCTGGGCGGCGATCTCCCCGTTCACCGGCTCGGATTCGGCGCGATGCGCATCACCGGCGACGGGGTGTGGGGGCCGCCGCGCGATGAGGCGGAGGCGCTGGCGGTGCTGCGGCGCGCGGTCGAGCTGGGAGTGAACCTGATCGACACCGCGGAGTCGTACGGGCCGCACGTCAGCGAGGAGCTGATCGCGAAGGCGCTGCATCCGTATCCGAAGGATCTCGTCATCGCGACGAAGGGCGGCTTCGACCGGCCCGGTCCCGGGAAATGGGTCGTGAACTGCAGGCCGGAGCGGTTGCGCGAAGGGCTGGACGGAAGTCTGCGCCGGCTGCGCGTCGAGCGCATCGACCTCTATCAACTGCATCGCATCGACCCCGATGTCCCCGAGGCGGAGCAGTTCGAAACGCTCGCCGCGTTTCAGCGCGAGGGGAAAGTGCGGCACGTTGGATTGTCCGAGGTGGGCGTCGACGACATCGAGCGCGCGCGTAAGTACGTCGACGTCGTGTCGGTGCAGAACCTCTACAACCTCGCCGACCGGCAGTGGGACGAGGTCGTCGATTACTGCGAGCGCGAGAACATCGGATTCATCCCGTGGTATCCGCTCAACGCCGGCAAGCAGGCGGACAAAAAACGCGCGCTCGCGTGGCTGCTGAAGCGCTCACCGGTCATGCTCCCGATCCCCGGCACGTCGAAGGTGAAGCATCTCGAGGAGAATGTCGCCGCGGCGGGGGTTCAGCTGTCGGACGCGGACTACTCCAAAACCTCCGCCTGATTCCCCTCCTCCGTCAGCCACTGCTTGCGGTCCGAGGCGCGGTTCTTGGCGAGGAGCATGTCGATCGTGGCGAAGGCGGCGGCGGCGTCTTCGAGGGTGAGCTTGACGAGGCGGCGGGTGTTCGGGTCCATGGTCGTTTCGCGGAGCTGGGAGGGGTTCATTTCGCCGAGGCCTTTGAAGCGCTGGATGTTGACCTTCCCTTTGATTCCCTCGGCTTCGATGCGCGCGAGGATGCCGGCCTGCTCGGCGTCGTCGAGGGCGTAGTACACGTGTTTCCCGACGTCCATGCGATAGAGCGGCGGCATGGCCACGTGAACGTGGCCTTCCTCGACGAGCTTGCGGAAATGCTTCACGAAGAGCGCGCAGAGCAAGGTGGCGATGTGTGCGCCGTCGGAGTCGGCGTCGGCGAGGATGCAGATCTTTCCGTAGCGCAGGCCGTCGAGTTTGTCCGAGCCGGGATCGACGCCCAACGCCACGGCGATGTCGTGGACCTCCTGTGAGGACAGCACTTCGTTCGGATCGACTTCCCACGTGTTCAGGATCTTGCCGCGCAGCGGCATGATGGCCTGGAACTCGCGGTCGCGAGCCTGCTTCGCGGAGCCGCCGGCCGAGTCGCCTTCGACGAGGAACAGCTCCGTGCGGCCGAGGTCCTGGGAGGTGCAGTCGGCGAGCTTGCCGGGAAGCGCGGGGCCGGCGGTGAGCTTCTTGCGCTCCACCTTCTTCCCCTGCTTGAGCCGCGTCGTGGCCTGATCGATCGCGATCTGGGCGATCTTCTCCGCGTCGGCGACGTTGTTGTTCAGCCAGATCGAAAACGCGTCCTGCGTCACGCCGCTGACGAACGCAGATGCTTCGCGCGACGAGAGACGATCCTTCGTCTGCCCGGTGAACTGCGGATTGGTCATGCGCACGGAGAGGATCGAGCAGCAACGCGCCCACACGTCCTCGGGTGCGAGCTTCACGCCGCGCGGCAGCATGTTGCGGAATTCGCAAAACTCGCGGATGGCATCGGTGAGGCCGGTGCGGAATCCGTTCACGTGCGTCCCGCCCTGCGCGGTCGGGATCAGGTTCACGTAACTCTCGCTGACCACGTCGCCGTCGTCCGTCACCCACACCACCGCCCAGTCGACTTCGTGATCGTGTCCCTTGAAGTGCCCGACGAACGGCGGTTCCGGCACGACCGTCGCGCCGGCGAGCTCGGACATCAGGTAATCCTTGAGGCCATCCTCGAAATACCACTCCTCGCTCTCGGCGGGATCGAGCTCGCTGATGAAGCGCATCCGCAGCTTCGGCGAGAGCACGGCCTTCGCGCGCATCACGTGCTTGAGGCGCGGCACGCTGAACTTGAGCGAGTCGAAGAACTGCTCGTCGGGCCAGAAGCGGACCGTGGTGCCGGTGTTGCGCTTGCCGACCTGGCCGACGATCTTCAGCTCCTGCTTTTTCTTTCCGCCGGCGAACTGCATCGAGTACTCGTTGCCGTCGCGGCGCACCCACACCTGCAGCTTTTTCGACAGCGCGTTGACGACCGAGACGCCGACGCCGTGCAGGCCGCCGGAGTAGCGGTAGTTTTTCTCGGAGAACTTCGCGCCGGCGTGGAGCCGGGTGAGGATGACTTCGACGCCGGAGACGCCTTCCTTCGCGTGCCGGTCGACGGGCATGCCGCGGCCGTTGTCCTGCACGGAGACCGAGCCGTCGTCGTGCAGCGTGACGACGATCTCGTCGCAAAAGCCGGCGATGGCCTCGTCGGCAGAGTTGTCGATGACTTCCTGCGCCAGGTGGTTGGGGCGCTCGGTGAGCGTGTACATCCCCGGCCGCTTGCGCACCGGCTCGAGCCCGGTCAGGACTTCAATGGCAGAACTATCGTAGGTCGTCGTCATTTCGATTTCGTGCGCCCGCGTCCGCGCATCACGCTTCCCTTCATCGCGAGCACGAAGATTTTATGCGATACTGGCGCGGGTCCAAACTCCATAACGTGAACGTGCGAAGCAGCGGCGGAGCTGCTCGCGCACTGCTTTAACCATTGACGCGGAAGGGAGATATCCATCCATGGCAACCAAGAAGACAAGCAAAACGGCCAGCAAGAAGACTTCGCACCGCCCACCTGCAAAAAAGAAGAGCACTGACCAGGCCGTGCCCTACGTGGAATACGGGGGCGCGTCGAAGAAAGGCGCGAAGAAGCCGGTCGCGTACGTGGAGTTCACGGACTCGACGTCCACGAAGAAGGGCTCGAAGAAGCCCGTGCCGAACGTGGAGTTCCCGCCCAAGAAGAAAAAGAAATAACGTCGATCGTTGGAGCGGCGGGCTTCAGCCCGCCGACTCCTTCCGGCGGGCGGAAGCCCGCCGCTCCAACGCCATGCCTGACGAACTGACGATGGCTCGCCTGCTCGAGCCCTTCTCGTTCCCGGAGTTTTACGACGCCTGGTATGAGAAGAAACCGCTCGTCATCAAGCGGCGCTCGCCCGATTTTTACGCGTCGCTGCTCACGATCAACGACGTCAACGACCACATCGGCCGCGGCTACCTCGCGGCTCCCCCGATCCGCGTGGCGCGGAACGGCGAGGAGATCGACAGCAGCGAGTACACGTATCCGAGCGAGTCGCCGAACCGGCACTGGTCGGATATGACGGTCGACAAGGAACGACTGTTCGAGCGGTTCTACGACGGATACACGGTCATTCTCATGGAGTACGAGCAGCACTGCGCGGCGATGCTGCGGCTGCGGCATGACGTCGAGCGCGCATTTCATTCGTCGGTGATGACGCATGTCTATCTCACGCCGAGGACCGCGCAGGGGTTCAGCCCGCACTGGGACCCGACCAACGTGTTCGTGCTGCAGTTCACCGGCACGAAGGACTGGCTGATCTATGACTCGCCGGTGACGCTGCCGACCGGAAAGCAGCTCTTGTATCCGGGAGAATGGACGCGCGTCGAGCCGACACTCACGGCGACATTGGAGCCGGGCGACTTGTTGTACATCCCGCGCGGATTCGTGCATGAGGCGCGCTCGGGAAATGCGGTGAGCGGGCACGTCACGCTGGAGATGAAATCGCAAACGTACGTCGATCTCCTGCAGCAGATCGCCGCGAACGCGGACGTCGATCCGTGGCTGCGCCGGCCGTTGCCGATCGATTACCGGAGCGTTGCGTCTGATGAGAAGTTCCTGCGCCGCGTTCATGCATTCTTCGATCGCGCCGATCTGCCCGCGTACCTCGAGCGGATGCACGAGGATTTCGCGGACGATCGTTTGACCGACGCGACGGACCGTTTCGCGGATTACGTGAAACTGCCGTCGCTCGGCGCCGCGACGCGGATGCGCATCCGCAGCGTCGTCTGCCAGGAGCTCTCGAACGGCGGCGGCAAAACGGTGCTGCGGTTCGATCGCAAGACGCTGGAGTTTCCCGCGGCCGCCGCGCGGAGCATCCGTTTCATGATCCAGGCCCGCGAGTTCGCCATGAGCGCGCTGCCGGGCAGCCGCAAGGCGAACGCCGCATTGTGCGGCACGCTGATTCGCGAGGGGTTTCTGACCATCACGTGATGCGATTCACCGTCGACCGTTTGCTCGAGCCGTTTTCGTTCTCGCAGTTTTGCGAGGAGTGGTATGAGAAACGGCCACTGTTCATCGGGCGCAAGTCGCCTGCGTATTACGACGGCGTGCTGACGCTCGACGCGCTCAATGCGCAGCTGCAGCTCGACCAAGAGGACGAGGAGGACGCACTTGCACGCTTGTATGCAGGGCATCCCGTCGCCATCCCGTATGAGCTTCCCCTGCGCCACGAACTGGAGCGCGTGTTTCATGCGCCGGTGGCGTCGCGTGTGTACTTAATGCCGGCGGGCGGCGGGCGGCGAGCGGCGGGCAGCGATGCGTTCATTCTGCAGTTCGCGGGGACGACGGAGTGGGTGGTCCGCGACCTGACGGCGACGCTCGAGCCCGGCGATTTGTTGTACGTGCCGGGCAAGTTCCGCCACGAGGCGCGTCCCTCGAACGCGCTGAGCGCGCACATCGCGTTCACGCTGGAAAAGTTCACGTATGCCGATCTGCTGCGGCACATCGCGGACAACGCGCATGCCAGCGAATGGCTGCGCAAGTCGCTGCCGCCCGACTTCCGCAGCGTGGCCGCGAGCGACGAGTTCCTCCGGCATGTCCACGAGTTTTTCGATGACGCCGATCTGCCGGCGTACCTCGAGCGGATGCACAGCGACTTCGCGGAAGAGCGCGTTCCCGACTCGACGAACCGTCTCGCCGACTACGTCAGCCTGCCGTCCATCGGCGCCGCCAGCCGCTTTCGCAAACGCCTCGGCCTCTGGCCGGAGCTGACGAACGGCGGCGACAAGGTCGAGCTGACGTTCCATCGCAAGTCGCTCGAGTTTCCTGCCGCGGCCGCGGCAAGTCTGCGCGCGATGATCGATGCGGAAGAATTCGCGGCGAGTGCGCTGCCCGGCTTGGTCGACGCGAATCTCGCGTTGTGCAGGACGCTCGTCCGCGAGGGGTTTCTCACCATCGTTTAACGATGGGGAAACTGCGCGAGCCAGATGTTGCTTTGCTCGCTCGTCGAGCGCACGTAAAGCGTCTGGCCGTCCGGCGAGAGGCGCACCCACGTGCTGCGCAGATCGAGCTGCTCGCCGGGCAGTTGCCGGAACGGCACCGTCGTCACGGCGCGGCTTTGCAGGTCGAGAATGCGGACGTTCGAACGGTCGAAATACACGATCTTCCTGCCGTCGGGCGTCCAGTGCGGCGATGAGCCGTTGTCTGCCAGTTTCTCCACCTTGCGCGTGCGGACGGAGTAGAGAAGGATCGAGGCGACGAGGCCGGTGCGGTCGCGCGCGGCGATGAACTGCCCGTCCGGCGACCAGCGCGCGGCGCTGAGAAATACGGGGAGCTTCTCGAGCCGCTGTCCGACCGGGCGATCGAGATGCAGGAGCGCCGACATCCCGTCGGTCTCCACGAGCAACGTCTTCCCGTCCGGCGCGGGCACGGGCGTGACGAGGTTCGGCATGCCGAGGCGCTTCGCCTCGCCTTCGTCGCTGATGCGCGTCAGACCGCTGCCGTCCGCGTTGATCCTCCAGATCCACCAGGCGTTGCTGTCGCGATCCGAGTTGAAATACAGCGTCTTTCCGTCGGCGCCCCACTGCACGCCGCGGTCCCGCGCCGCGTCGTTCGTCACCTGGCGGATGCGCATGCCGTCGGTGTCGGCGATGAAGATGTCTTCCTGCGACCCGAGCCTCGAAACGAAGGCGATCGACTTCCCATCCGGCGACGGATCGAAACTGCGGATGTGTTGCGAGCCGCCGATCAGCTGCCGCAGTGGTCCGAGCGTTTGGGCCGTCGCATTGAACGGCATGGCCAGCACGCGGTCGGATCCCGTCACCACCGCGACGAAGGCGATCTCTCCCGATTTCGCGAAGGTGAAATGTCCCGCCGCATGCGCCGGCAGCGGCACCGGCTCGGGCGGGGCGACGGGTGAACCCGAGTCTTCGTCCATTGCCACGCGCCACAGGTTGAGCGTTCCGTCGGTGTCGCTGCCGTAATAGAGATACTTGCCGTCCGGCGACCAGACCGGGTTCCATTGCAGGGCCGCATCGGACGTGACGCGGACGACGGACTTTTTCGGCTCGGCGGCGTGCGGATCGATGGTCCAGAGGTCGCGCTGCGTGGAGAGCGATGAGAGGCCCCAGAAGGCGATGCGTTTTCCATTCGGCGACCAGCTCGGCTGCACGCCGTCGCTGCGCCAGCCGAAATCGGGTCCCCCTTTTCCCAGCTGCGCGAGCGGGCGCCGCGCGCCGCTCTGCACGTCGGCCACCCACAGCTCACTCGTCCGCGCGCGCGAGTCGGGCCGCACCTCGATCGGCTCGGTTCCGAAGACGATCTGCGTTCCGTCAGGCGACCAGGCGGGATTGTGTCCGATGTTGGTGAGGCGCCGCGGCGACTCGCCGGTCACGCCCATCACGAACAGGCCGCCGCCTTCGCGCTCCGACCGAAACACGAGCTGCGAGCCGTCCGGAGAGAACGCCGGCTCCGAGTCATCCTCCTGCCAGTCGGCGGTGATGTTGATCGGCTCGTGGCCGTCGACGCGCTGCACGTAGATGTCGCGGTTTCCCGTCTGCGCCGAAACATAGGCGAACGACTTACCATCCGGCGCGAGCGTAGGAAAGAGCTCCATTCCATCCGCGGTGGTGAGCTGCCGGAATGTACGCGATTCGTGCGCCCCCGATTGGCGCATGCCGAAGAGCGCGAATCCCACGCCGCCGGCACCGGCGAGAGCCAGTCCCGCCAGCGCGAACATCGCCGCCCGCGGCACCGCCCACCACCGTTTCCCCTTGACGGGTTCATGATGCGCCGTCGTTCCTCGGCCGACTTCCGGCAGAGTGCGCAACTGGAACGCGAGATCGTGCGCGGACTGGAATCGATCGCGCGGGTCTTTCTCCAGGCAATGCGCCACGGTCGCCACGAGCGCCTGCGACGCGGTGGGCACGAGCGTCTCCAGCGATTCGGGCTCGTCGAGCAGCACCGCGTGCATCGTCTCGACGGCCGAGAAGCGCTCGAACGCCGGCTTGCCCGAGATCATCTCGTAGAGCAGCGAGCCGACGGAGAAGATGTCGGTGCGGTGATCGATCGGGTCCGCGCGCACCTGTTCGGGCGACATGTAGGCCGGCGTTCCGATGGCGATCCCCGCCGACGTGAGACGCTTCGACGTGACGTTTTTCTCCTCGCCGTCCTTTGTGCCGGCGGCGAGCTTCGCCAATCCGAAGTCGAGAATCTTCACGCGTCGATCGGGCGTGACGAAGAGATTCTCGGGCTTGAGATCGCGGTGGATGATCCCTTTCTCGTGCGCGACGGCGAGCGCCGAGGCGATCTGAATCGCGTACTCGACCGCGCGCCGCACGGGAAGCGCGACGGGCTCGAGATCGCCGAGGGCGTCGCGCAGAGACTGCCCTTCGAGCAGCTCCATGACGATGTACGGAGCGCCGTCGACATTGCCGACGTCGAAGATGGTGACGAGGCCGGGATGATTGAGCCCGCCCGCGGCGCGCGCTTCCTGCTCGAAGCGCAGGAGCCGTTCGTCCCCGGGCGCGAACTCCTCACCGAGAACTTTGATGGCGACGTGGCGGCCGATGCGCCGGTCGCGCGCACGCCACACCTCCCCCATCCCGCCCGCGCCGAGAGGGGCGACGACCTCGTACGGGCCGAGGGACGTGCCTTTCGTGATCAACATTGGACGACTGCCGAAGGACTGCACACATTATGGCTCAAGTGTGCGAGTCCCTCGGCTCCGCCTAGTGACGCGCGGAGCGTCGTTTCGGACCGGTCGGCGGCGTCGGCTCGTTGCCCGGCATGATCGGGACCGCAAGCCCGGCCACGCGCGACGGCGATGCTTTCAGCAGCGCTTCCAGCTCCGCCGGCGAGCGGTTCGGATCGATCTCCAGCAGCAGCGCGGCGATGCCGCTCACGTACGGCGCCGACCACGACGTGCCGGAGATTCCCTCCGCCGGTTTGAATCGATAGGCGTCGTTCGACGAGATCGAGGCCACGAAGACGTCCGGCGCGGGCGCCAGCAGCTCGACGCCCGAGCCCCTGCAGGAGCCCGACCAGTAGTGATTCTCGCGATCGATGCCGCCGACGGCGACCAGTCCGTCGAGCGATGGAGCGAGCGTCGACGGATAGGAGATCACGGCGTCGTCGGTACCGCACTGATTGCTGAGCGGATCCGAGTACTTGTTTCCGGCGATGACGGAGAAGAAGAAGCGCTTGCCGTTCGGATCGGCCTCGCCGGCCGCGTTGACGCCCGTGGTCATGCGGCGGATCAGCGCATCGAGCTCGGGCACATGCGGATCGGCAAGGGCGAGGACCGCGCTGATGTTGATGATCGCCGTGCGGAAGCTCGGCGTCGTCGGCGCAAACGCGTGGGCGATGATGCGCTCGAGCTGGGCTTTGAAAAACGGGACGTCGTTGGAGTTTTGGACTGCGACGATGGACGCGTCCGGGGCGATGCCGACCGTGTGCCCCGCCGCTACCGACGCCACACCGGTGCCGTGACCCTGGGTGAGGACCGTGAAGGGACTCTGGATGAACCAGCACGGCGCCGTCGGCGGACAGTTCCCGCCCTCCGGAATCCCGGCGATGACATTGCTTCCCGCCGCGCGTGCAAACTCCGTGTGCGCGGCCAGCACGCCGGTGTCGATGAAGTAGATGACGACGCCGCGGCCGGTGCCGCGACGCGTGACCTTCCCGTCGAGCGCGCCGTTCACGCTGTCGGCACGATCGAGATGCCAGAGCAGGTTGTCGGGGAACCCTTCGCCGCATCCGACCAGCTTCCGCTCGGAAACGCCTCCGCCGACGACGACCTCCGTCGCCTGGCACATCGTCGAGGAGGTTGTTTGGGCCGCACTGCCGATTGCGAAGAGGGAGACGATCGCCAGCGCGGCGGCTCGCACGGTGCTACGGCTCCAACGCCGCGCGCACGCTCGCCGTGATCGCCGTCGCGGCCGGAACGGCGGGCGCGATCGACCGCACGTACGCGACCTTGCCGTTCGCGAGCGTCGACTCCGGGTTCACGACGCGCGAGGGCGTTGCTTCGATCCACGTCTCGATCTGCTGCGGCGTGAGGTCGGGGCGCTCGCCGAGGAGGCGTGCGGCGATGCCGGCGATGATCGGCGTCGCGAACGAGGTGCCGGAGCGGAGGCGGCGGCCGCGATAGTCCTGCGGGCCGGTGATGGTCGCGCTGAAGATCGACTGCGCGGGCGCGAGCACTTCCACGCCGCCGCGGCACGAACCGCTCCAGGCCGTGTTCGCCGCGGTCATGCCGCCGACGGTGATCAAGCCCTCGATCGACGTGCCGAGGGTCGCCGGGAAACGGTCGATGGTGCCCGAGGAACCGCAGCCGCCGTCGATGTTGTTCGCCGCGACCACGAACAAAAACTTCTTGCCATGGGGATCGGGATTTCCGTTCGCATCGACGCCGCCGATCATGTCGCGGATCTTTTTCTCCAGCGCCGCGTACGAGACGACCGGCCGCCCGCCGGCGCTCGTGCCGTTCAAGCGCTCGAGCACCCAGCCGCTGATGTTGACGACCGCCGTGCGGAAGCTCGGCGTCGCCGGGTCGAACGCGTTCCTGATGATGCCGTCGAGTCCGTCGAGATAGGTGCGCGTCGTGGCCAGGCCGCGCTCGTTCATCACGCGCACGCTCACGATCGCCGCGCCGGGAGCGACGCCGATGTTCGCGCCGGCCGCGATCGAGGCCACGCTCGTTCCGTGCGACGCCGACGGCAGCTCGTCAAAGTTTTCGAAGCACGGCGCCGTCGCTTTGTCCGCGCTGACGCAACGGGAGCGGCCGATGTCGACGGAGTCGGTCGCATCGATGCCGGCAATCACGCGCTTACCGAACTCCGCGTGCGAGGCCATGACGCCGGTGTCCATCACGTAGATGATGCTGCCGGCGCCGCTGCTGGCGCGATCGAACGAGCCGTCGAGCGTCGCGCCGATCTGATCGATGCGGTCGAGGTACCAGAGCAGCTCGTCCGCCTCAGAGGCGCCGCAGCGGTCGAGCCGCGCGACCGAAAGCTGCGTGTTCAGAGGCACTTCGCTCTCCGTGCAGCGAGTCGAGATCATCTCCGCGCGCGCACGCGCAGAGCAGACGATGACGGCAAAGACGACCGCGAACCGCACGACGGATTTCGGCAATCGAGTTTCCTGACCTTTTTCTTGGACGCCGTTGGACGCGACGTTCGTGAAACTGTGCAGGAAACGGCGGAGGAAGGCAAGATTATTTTGGAGCTTGTGAAATGTAACAAGTGGAGCGGCGGGCTTCAGCCCGCCGAAACGACCCCGGCGGGCTAAAGCCCGCCGCTCCACTCGGTCATACAATGTCCCCCCATGACGACGACAGAAATTGCCTCCGAGCCGATGACCGCGGCCGAGATCGTCTCCCTCACGAAACGCCACACGATCTTCTCCTGGTCCGCGCAGGGAGCGTTGAACCCGATTCCGATGGTGCGCGGCGAGGGGATCTATTTCTGGGACGCCGACGGCAAGCGCTACGTCGACATGAACTCGCAGTTGATGTGCGTGAACATCGGCCACGGCGACAAGCGGGTGATCGAGGCGATCAAGCGCCAGGCGGACGAGCTCGTGTACGCCGGCCCCGGTATGGCCACCGCGGTGCGCGCGCGCGTCGGCCGCATGCTCGCCGAGCTGACTCCCGGGGACTTGAACCGCTTCTTCTTCACCCTCGGCGGCGCCGAGGCGAACGAAAACGCGCTGCGCATCGCGAAGATGGTCACGGGACGGCAGAAGGTGATGGTGCGCTATCGCGCGTATCACGGCGCCACCGCGGGCGCGATCTCGATGACCGGCGATCCGCGCCGCTGGGCGAATGAGCCCGGCATCCCCGGCGTCGTCCGCTTCTTCGATCCGTACAAGTACCGCAGCCATCTCTATCGCGAAGGCGACAGCGACGCCGACTTCACACGCCGCTGCCTCGATGAAGTGGAAGAGATCCTCATGTACGAGGGCGGGCACACGATCGCGGCGATGTTCCTCGAGACCGTGACCGGCACCAACGGCCTGCTCGTGCCGCCCGACGGCTACATTCAAGGGCTGCGCGAGATCTGCGACCGTCACGGCATCCTCCTGGTCTGCGACGAGGTGATGGCCGGCCTCGGCCGCACCGGCAAGTGGTTCGCCGTCGATCACTGGAACGTCGTCCCGGACATGATCACAATGGCGAAGGGCCTGACGTCCGCCTACCTCCCCCTCGGCGCGGTCGCCATGAGCGACCGCATCGCCAGCTACTTCGACAAGAACGTGTTCTACGGCGGACTCACGTACAACGCGCATCCGATGAGCCTCGCGGCGGCGGAAGCGTGCCTGCAGGTGATGATCGACGACAACACCATGGATCACACGCAGCGGATGGGCGCGGTGATGGCCGACCTGCACCAGCAGATGAAGAAGAAGCACCGCTCCGTCGGCGACGTCCGCTCGATCGGACTCTTCGGCGTGCTCGAGCTCGTGCGCGACCGCCGGACGAAGGAGCCGATGGCGCCGTACAACGGCACGTCGCCGGAGATGCAGAAGCTCGGCGCGTTCCTGCGCGAGAACGGGATCTACACGTTCATCAACTGGAACAACGTCTTCACGAACCCGCCGCTCTGCATCACCGAGGAGCAGTTGCGCGATGCGTTCGCGGTGCTCGATCGCGGACTGGAAATCACGGACGCGGCCGTGCAGGAGTAGGTGAATCACCTCGCGCACCTGTTCCTGGCGCCGCCTGACGCCGAGTCGCTGATCGGCAATCTCGCCGGCGATTTCGTGAAAGGCGTCCTCGGCGATGAGCTGCCGCCGGCCATCCGCGCCGGGATCGTGCAGCATCGCCGCATCGATTCCTTCACCGACGCGCACCCGCACGTCGGCGACTTCCGCCGCGTCATCGCCGCCGAGCACGGCCACTACGCGCGCGTCATCGCCGACATGTTCATCGACCACTTCCTCGCGCTTCGCTTCGACGAGTTCGCCGGCGAGCCTTTGGAAGTGTTCCTCTCTCGCACGTTCGCGCTGATCGATCCTTACGCGGACACGCTCCCCGGCCGCCTGCGCGTCGTCTACCCGCACATGCGCGACGGGCAGTGGTTTCTCTCCTATCGGACGATCGACGGCATCCGCCACGCCCTCGCGAACATCTCGCGGCGCTTCTCCCGGAAACCGCAGCTCGCGCCGGCTACGCATTTGTTGGTTGATGCGAGGCAGGAGCTGGAGCGGAGGTTCGAGCTGTTTTTTCCGGAGGTGATGGCGTTTGCGCGGGCGGCCTCGCCTTACGAAGAGTAGACTTAGTAAAGGAGACTTCATATGCCGGTTTCGACGATCACGAGCAAAGGGCAAACGACGGTTCCGAAAGAAGTTCGGGAAGCGCTCGACCTCGAGCCGGGCGACAAGATCACGTGGGAAGTGAACGGCGGGCGGGTGGCGGTGACGACCGAGCGGCCGGAGCTGTACCGTTACAAGGGCTTCATCAAGCACGGACCCGATGCACTGACGGCGGTCGCTCAAGCGCGTAAGACCCGGGGCCGCATCTGACGTGCGGCGGGTTGTCGTCGATGCGAATGTTCTCGTCTCTTTCTTCGTAAAGCGAAACGCGCAGCAAAGCGACGCAGCTGAGGAACTGCTGCAGCAAGCCGAAGAGGGCTGGATTATCGCGATCGTTCCGCAGTTCGTTGTTTTCGAAACGACTTACGTTCTCCAGAGCCACTACGAAATCACCGGCGAACGCCTCGCCGGGGTCATTCAAGCCGTGGTCATGTTTCCCGGCGTGTTGGTGATCGACGACTGCCCCTGGAAACGCGTCTTTGACCTGTGGCCAGGCCCGCTCGCGTCGCTTGCCGACGCCGCAATCCTCGCCACCGCCATGACCAACCGTTACGATGCCATCGCGACCTTCGATCAGAAGCTCACGAAGCGCGCCCGCGAGCTTGGCGTCGCAGCGTATTGGTAGCGATTACGGCACCGCGAACACCGGCACCTTCATCGCGTCGAAGCACCCTCTCTCCAACTCCCTCCCCGACCCCTCGCGCACGAACTCCGACATCACCTTTTCCTGGCATCCGCCCGTGTCGCCGGAGTGGCTGCCGTGGGGGATGACGACGTGGACTCCGTTGGGGAGGGTGCGCAGGACTTCGTCGCCGAAGCGGGGCGGGGTGGCGGGATCGAGCTCACCGGAGACGATGAGCGTGGGGATGGTCGACGCGAGCGGTTTGCGGAGGGTGGGGTTGGCGGCGCCGCGCGGCCAGAGGCGGCAGGCTTCGACCTGCTCGTCGATGCGGTAGGTGCCGAGGAATGTGCCGGCGGCGGCACGGCGCGCGGCGGCGACGTCGAGCGTAGGGATGTCCTCGGTGCAGCTGACGGAGAGGAACAGGCCGACGTCGAGGCCGCGGATGCCTCGGACGTAGCGATGGGCCATCGCGCCGAACGACGCCCAGTCGCCCTTCGCCGCGAGATGGATGGCCAGCGGCAGCTGGCGGTAGACCTCGGGGTTGTAGAGGAAGTTGCGCAGCACTTCGCCGAACTGTCCGCGGTCGATGCGCACGCGCTGTCCTTTGATCGAAAGCTCCACGCCGTTCTCCGCGGCCTTCATCATCGCCGCGTACTCCGCGCGGAGATCGGGGAACGCGCTCTTGCAGGCGGGATCGGCAAGACAG
>DATFHJ010000216.1:0-7704 GCA_035248585.1 Thermoanaerobaculia bacterium | reverse complement strand
GACGACTCGACGACTCTCAACTCCAGGTGCGTATATCCAAACTCGCGCAGCACCGCGAGCTCGTCGAACAGGTCCGTACTCATCGCGGCGATTATCCCCTATACTCCTCCGCGTCCAAGGGTCCACAGAAGAAAGGAAAATTTGATGAAACGGTTGGCGCTTCTTGCGTGCATTCTGGCTATTGCTCTCCCCTCCTTCGCCGCAGGCTCCTCGGTGAAGGTGATCAATGCGAGCAAGTGGGACATCCACCACATGTTCATCTCCCCCGCGTCAGCGGATAAGTGGGGTCCCGATCAGCTCGAGGACAACATCATCGCGGCCGGGGCGACGTTCACGATCAACGGCATTCCGTGCGACGAGTACGACATCAAGGTCGTCGACGAGGACGGCGACGAGTGCGTCATCGAAGCCGCGAAACTCTGCTCGGATCACTACTGGAAGATCACGGACGACGCGCTTCTGGAGTGCGAAGGCTTCGGCGACGGCGACGATTAGTCATTCCAGCAGCTCGCGCAACTTCGCGCTGTAGCTGCGACTCGACGTCAACCTCGAGCCGTCTTTCAAGGTGATGATGTATTCACCGTGAAAGTACGGCTCGAGCTTTTTGATGCAGTCGACATTCACGACCGCGGAGCGGTGGACGCGCACGAACAGCGCGGGATCGAGCCGCTTCTCCAGCTCGCGCAGCGACGTCCGGGCGATGTGGTCTCCGCTCTTGGTGTGCAGCTTCACGTAGTTGCCCGCCGATTCGATCCACAGCACGTCTGCTGCCTTGACGAAGTAGATCCCGTCCGCGGAACGGACGACGAAGCGCGTGAGCGAGGGCCGCTGCATCTGCGCCAGCAGCTCGCGAATGGCATCGGATGACGGCGGCTTGGCGATGGCGCGGTCGATGGCTTCGTGGAACCGCGCGCGGTGGAACGGCTTGACGAGATAGTCGACGGCGCGGACTTCGAACGCGCGCACGGCGTATTCATCGAACGCGGTGATGAAGACGATGGCCGGCGGTTTCTCGTTGCCGAGGGATGCCAGCACTTCGAAACCGTCCATCTCCGGCATCTGCACGTCGAGGAGCACGAGATCGGGCGCGGTGTCGTGGATCAGCCGCACCGCCTCTTCGCCGTCGCGCGCCTCGCCGGCGATGGTGACGTCGCTGCGCTGCAGGAGTAGCTCACGCACCCGCTCGCGCGCGAGCGGCTCGTCGTCGGCGATGAGGGCACGGATCATGGCGTGCGATGCGGGATGCGCAGCACGACGCGCAGACCGCCGGTCTCCGCCGGCGCGAGCGTGAGCGACTGCGCGTCGCCGTAGAGCTCGCGCAGGCGGCGGCGCGTGTTCGTGAGGCCGATGCCCTCGTTTTTCGGCGGGCTGAAGCCCGCCGCTCCACCGTCGTCGCGGACTGAAACCTCGAGCGCATCGCCGTCGCGGCGCGCGCGTACTTCGATGAGGCCCGCGCCTTTCTTTTGCGCGATGCCATGCCGGATCGCATTCTCGACCACCGGCTGCAGGACGAGATGCGGCACGAGCGCGCGCATCGTTTCGTCGTCGACGTCGACCTGCACGGTCAGCCGGTCGGCGAAGCGGATCTTCATGATGTCGAGGTAATGCTGCAGCAGTTCCAGCTCTTCGCCGAGCGTGACCTCGTGCCCTTCGCGCGGCCGCAGCGTGCGGCGCAGGAGGTCCGCGAGATGGGTGAGCATTTCCTCGGCGGCATCGACGTCGCGGCGCATGAGCGTGGAAATGCTGTTGAGGGTGTTGAAGAGAAAGTGCGGTTGGAGCTGCGCGGACAGCGCATCGAGCCGCGCCGACGTCAGCTCCGTCTGCAGCCGCGCCGCGTGCAGCTCACGCTCGCGCAGACGGCGGTGGTATTCGATGCCGTGCACGATCGCGAGCACGGCCGCGAACGCGATCAGTTCCGATGCGAATCCCTCGGCGAGCATGTCCCCGAGACGCCACGTTCGCGACGGAATCATGCGCCGCAGCACCTCGATGTAGAGCACGTACTTGAGCACGACCGCGGCGACGAGGCCGGCGAACTGCACGAGCATGGAGCGGCGCACGAGCCAGAAACAGAGCGGCGTGAAGACCGCGCACGTGTACCAGTCCGCCAGCCGCACCGACAGCACGCGATACCACACCACCGGCTCTCCGACGTACGACGCATACACCCACTGCTGCAACGCCGTGAGCACCGGAAAGAGCGTCCAGAGCCCGATCGCGACGAGCCAGAACACGACGCGTCGCGGGAGGCGTGGCAGTGCGGACGGATGCGGGATCGCGGTCATGACACCATTGTCAACGATCCGGCAGACGCTCCAGCGTCATCCACGATCCCGACGTCAGCGCGGTGATCTTTCCCTTCGCATCCTCGGCGAATCCGATGCGGCGCTTGCCGTCCGGGCTGCGAAAGAACCGCGGCTCGACTTCGATCCAGCGCTCGTCCCAGACGCTGAGCGTGCCGTCGGCGCTCGCGGTCACGCGCACGTCCGTCACGCGGTCGGGATCGAACGGGCAGGTGTGACACCAGACGCTGGCGCGATACGTTCCTTCGAAGCGCTTCAGGCGCGCGGCGTTCTTCGCGTCCGCGACGGGCGGTGGCGCGGGATGTTCGTTCGGGAACCAGCGGTCGAGAATGGCCTTGCGCAGCGGCGAGCGGAGGTCGGCGCCTTCGCGATGGGCGACGACGTAGAAGCCGACGCCGCGATCGGGCAGCAGCGTCATCAGCGAATGAAAGCCGCCGATGTTGCCCCCGTGCTCGGCGATGCGCTGCCCGTTCGTGTCCGCGAGCTGAAACGTGTAGCCGAAGCCGGGAAGGCGCGGATGCATCGTCACGTGCTGGCGAAAGAGCTCGCTGTCCGGCTTCGCAAGCAGCCAGATCATGAAGCGGCCCATGTCGTTCGCGCTGCTGCTGATCGACGACGCGGGCGTGGAGTGATAGCGCTCGAACGGAATGACCGAGTCTTCGTACGCGAGCGCGACGTCGTCGGCGAAGGAATCGGGAATCGTGATGTACGTGTGATTCATCTTCAGCGGCGCCCAGACATTCGCGGCGAGGTAGCGCTCGAACGGAAGCCCGGAGACGTCTTCGACGAGGAGTCCGGCGAGAGTGATGCCGAAGCTGGAGTACGCGGTCAGCTCGCCGGGCGCGCGCACGCGGGCGAGCCGTCCGGCGAGGAACGTGGCCAGCGGCTGCACGCGCTCGTCCGCGGACTGCAGGAGACGCCCGCGCAATTCATCGAAGCCGGCCGTGTGCGTGAGCAGATGCTTCGCCGTGACCGTCGGTCCCGGAGGCACCTTCGTCGTTTTCAGATAGCGGTTCACGTCCGCGTTGAGATCGAGCTGGCCTCGCTCGGCGAGCTGCACGACCGCGACGCCGGTGAAGACTTTCGTGATCGACCCGATCTGAAAAATCGTGTCGGGCGTGACCGGCTTTTTCCGCGCGACGTTGGCCAGGCCGTAGCCTTTCGCCAGAATGACGCGCCCATTCTGCACGAGGATGAACGCCGCGCCGGGGATCTGCTGCTTCTGCATTTCGGCGGTGATGACGCGGTCGGCGAGTTGCTCGAGCTCTTTCGGCTCGATGAGGAGAGCGGCGGCAAGGATGAGTGCGTGCATTAGTTGTAGAGGTCCAGGTGGATGCGCAGCTTGCCGCTCGCATCGCGTTTCCAGATCAACACAAAATCACACGTGTATGAGCCGCGCTCGCTGGTGAGCGTGGAGACGCCGGTCTGGTATGCGTCGTCCTTCGTGCCGCCGACCTCGCGCACTTCCAGCGTCCATTTCGCATTCTTGATGCGCGACCAGTACGCATTGATCGCCTCGCGGCCCTCGACCGTCTGCCGCTTCGGTCCAACGATGCGCGCGGCGTCGGCGTAGACCGCGGCCACCGCGAGCCCGTCGCCGCGATTCAACGCGGCGGTCATTTCACGATTGAGGCGCTCGATCTCCGCGCGCGGCGGCTCGGCGAGGAGCGGGACTGCGAAGAGCAGGAGGACGATGAGCCGTTTCATGCGGCGAATGATCGCGGACGCCGGCACGCGAGGGGAATGAGGATGGTGTGAAGCGGCCGTGCCGCGGGATCAGCCGGCCTGCAGGCGGGCGATCACCACATCCAGCAAACGGTTCGCGACGACGAGCTTCGCCGCGCGCTCGATGCGCGTGACCGAGCCGTCCGTGGCGATCACGATCACTTCGTTCTGATCGGAGTCGAAGCCGATCGCGCCGTCGGCGACGTCGTTGGCGACGATGAGGTCCGCGCCTTTGCGCTGCAGCTTCTCGCGCGCGTGCGCTTCGACGTCGTTCGTCTCCGCGGCGAAGGCGACGATGAAGGGCTTCGGCGATAGCTTCGCCACGTCGGCGAGGATGTCGGGCGTCTTGCGCAGCGTGATCGTCAGCTCGTCGACGCCTTCCTTCTTCTTGATCTTGTGATCGGCGACGTTCGCGGGCGCGAAGTCGGCGACGGCGGCGGCCTTGATCACGATCTGGTTCTGCGGCGCGGAGGCCATCACCGCGGCGTGCATTTCGTCGGCCGTCCGCACGCGCGTGATGGCCACGCCGGGCGGCTCCGGACGCGCGGTCGGTCCGGAGATCAGCGTCACCGTCGCGCCGCGGCGGCGCGCGGCATCGGCGATCGCGTAGCCCATCTTTCCGGACGAGCGATTCGAGAGATAGCGCACCGGATCGATCGGCTCGCGCGTCGGGCCGGCGGTGACGAGAATGCTCTTGCCGGCGAGGTCGCGTTTCGCAAAGTGCGCCTTCACGATGTCGACGAGCACCGGCACATCGGGCATGCGTCCGGCGCCTTCGTCGCCGCAGGCGAGGAGGCCGCTGTCGGGATCGAGGACTTCCACGCCGCGCGCGCGCAGCGTTTCCATGTTCTCCTGCACCGTGGCGTGGCGAAGCATGAACGTGTTCATCGCCGGCGCGACGACCGTGGCCTCGCGGTGCGCGATCGCGTAGGTCGTGAGCGCGTCATCGGCGATGCCGGTGGCGAGCTTGGCGAGCATGTTCGCCGTCGCCGGCGCGATCAACAGCAGCTCCGCCCAGCGCGCGAGCTCGATGTGATCGACTCCCCCGCTCGACGGATCGCCCCATTGATCGAGGATCACGCCGTGATTCGACACGGCGGCGAGCGAAAGCGGCGACACGAAGCGCGCGGCGTTCGGCGTGAGGATCACGCGAACGTCCGCGCCCGCGTCCTGGAGACGGCGAACGAGCTCCGGCGCCTTGTACGCCGCGATCCCGCCCGAGACCCCCAGGACGATGTTCATGATGGAACGGCTATTCGTTTTCGAGAGACGTCGTTTCTTCCACCGGCGCCGTGAGCTGCCACTTGATGGCGTTCTTCTCGACTTCTTCCATGGCCACGCGCGTCGGCTTGGCGTGGCGGGTCTTGGTGCGCGGCTGCGCTCCCTGAATCAGCTGCTCCGCGCGCTTCGAAACGAGCAACACGTAGCGGAACTTGCTGTCAATTCCTTCGGGCATGCCTTCCATTGCGGTCCTCTTCCTTCAATCGCTCCGCCATTTCGTGAATGGCTTCGAGCGCTGTTTTGGTCTGCAGCTTCTTGGCGATGACGGCGGCCTTCAAACACTCCGTGGCCACCTCGAGGTCATCGTTGATGATGATGTAGTTGTAAAAGTCTTTCCCCTCGTCGATCTCGTCGATGGCCTTGCGCAGCCGCAGCTGAATCTCGTCCTCGCTGTTGAGGCCGCGCTGCCGCAGCCGCTGTTCGAGCACGTCCAGCGACGGCGGAAAAATGAAGATGTTCAACGAGCGCGGCGCCAGCTCAGGGTCCTTGGCGATCTGCCGCGCACCCTGATAGTCGATGTCGAGAATGACGTCCTGACCCCGTAGCAGCTTCGAAAGCACTTCGGCCTTCGAGGTGCCGTACCAGTGGGCATGAACGTGGGCATGTTCGAGAAATTCCCCGCGGGCGACCATGCTGTGGAAGACCACGTCGTCGACGAAGTGGTAGCTGACACCCGGCGTCTCGCCCGCGCGCTGCCGGCGCGTGGTATGGGAAACGGAAAAATAGAGCTCGATGCTGAGCGGCTGGAGTGCTTCGCACGCGCGCTGGATGAGCGTCGTCTTGCCTGCGCCCGAGGGGCCGGAGACGATGAATAAAGTCCCGTCCGGGTGAAAATTACTCGACATTCTGGACCTGTTCGCGGATGCGCTCGACCTCGGTTTTCAATTCTACAACCACGGTCCGGATGGCCGCCGAGCGCGACTTCGAGCCCATCGTGTTGATCTCGCGGATCATCTCCTGCGAGAGGAAATCGAGCTTCTTTCCCGCCGCTTCCTTGCCGCCGATCGCCTTCTCGGTCTGATCGAGGTGATGCGCCAGCCGCGTGAGCTCCTCGGCGATATCGCCCTTCTCGACCATGATCACGACTTCCTGCGCGATGCGGTCCGGCGCGACGTCCACGCCGGCGTGCGAGGCAATCTCCTGCACGCGCTGCTGGTAGTTCGCCAGCACCTCGGCGCGCACGTCGTCGCGATGCGAGGCGATCTCTTCGCGCAGTTTGCGGATCGCCGCGACGCGGCTACCGATGTCGTCGCGGAGCGAACTGCCTTCGCGCTCGCGCATCTGCGTCATCTGGGTGAATGCGTCGCGCACGAGCGCGACCAGCGACTCGCGCTCCTCGTCGGTGATCTCGGCGTCGATCGCTTCGACCTGCAACAGGTCGGGCACGCGCATCAGATCGCTGCCGGTGAGGGACGTGCCGAGGCCGAGCTCCTCGGCGATCGAGCGCAGTTGCGGGATCACGGTGTTCGCGATCTGCGTATTGATGCGGACGTTGTAGTCGGGCTGCTGCGTGCGCTGGATGCGGATCGAGAGATCGACCTTGCCGCGCGAGAAAAACTCGGAGGCCAGCGCGCGGAGCGGCGCTTCCATGTCCCACATGTACTCGGGCAGGCGCACGCTCACTTCGAGAAAGCGATGGTTGACGCTCTTCGCCGTGACCGTCGCGAAGTAGCGCGCGGAAAGCGCGCCCGAGGCGCGGCCGAATCCGGTCATCGATTGAATCACTGGTCTACCATCCGTTGTGCTTCCTCCGTCACTGCGTTCAGCGCGTCTTCGACGCGCTTGCGCCATTCTTCCACGTCCGCGTCGCGCGGAACCGCGATCGGCTCGCCGTACACGTAAGTCAATTTCGAGAACGGCAGCGGGATCATCGTCCGATCCCACGAGCGCAGGAGTTTTTTTCTCGTGGCCGCGACCGCCATCGGCACGATCGGCAACCCTGTCATCTGCGCGGCATAAACCGTTCCGTCTTTCGCCACGCGTGGCGGACCCTTCGGCCCGTCGGGCGTGAAAGCAAGGTTCTTTCCGGCTTTCGCCTCGCGGATGATCGCGCGGAGCGCGCTGCTGCCGCCGCGCGTGGATGAGCCGCGCACGCTGTCGGCGCCGAACCAGCGCACGCAGCGCGCGATCAGCTCGCCGTCGCGCGAGCGCGAGAGCATGACGATCAGCGGTTTCTGCCAAAGGCTGTAAAACGCCGAGATGATGTGCATGTGCCAGAAGACGAAGATGTGCTGCTTCGACTCGGTCACGTGCTCGGGATGGATGTGGCGTCTCCGAACGGTGGCATGAAGGAGATTGATGAACATCGTGCCTAAGAACGCGATGACGCTTTCCTTCACCGCGCCGCGACCTCGTCGTCTACGAATTGCAGGTCGTACAGCTTGCGATAGACGCC
>DATFHJ010000215.1:0-4384 GCA_035248585.1 Thermoanaerobaculia bacterium | reverse complement strand
TCGCCGACGCGCACGCTGACTTCCCCGCTGGCAACAACGTGGAAACGGCCCACGCCCTGTTCGACGTCGATGCGCACCGGAACCGTGCGCACCGCGGGATGGGCGACGTCTTCCGGGCGGATCAGGCGATCGGACGACGCCGGCGGTGCGGCGACCGCCGAGGGAGCCTCGGCGCGCGGAGGCGCCGGGATGAAGGATGCGGAGCGCGGCTTTTCGGTCGACAGCCACGCCGCTACCGGCGCGCCGCTCGACTGCACGCGCGGCCGGGCGCGGCGTCCGCGCTTTTTATCCGCCGCGGCCGGAGCCGGTTTCGCGGGCGGAACGGGCTTCGCGGGCGGGGGCGGGGCCGGCGCTTTGGGCGCCGCCTTCACGGGCGGTTTGACCGCGACCGGCTTCGCCGGAAGCTTCGGAGCGAGTGCAGGTTTCTGCACCGGCTTCGGCGCAGGCTTGGCGGCCTTGACGACTTTCGCGACCACCTTCTTTACGGCTTTCTTTACCTTTTCAACCGTTTTTTTGGGAGCCGGCTTCTTCGCCGGCTTCGCCGCCGGTTTCGCGGGCTTCTTCGCAACAACCTTCTTTTTCAATACTTTAGCCGCTGGTTTCTTCGCCTTCGCGGCAGTTTTCTTCTGTTGCGCCTTAGCCATCCGAACTCATCTCCAAAAATTGGATGGCGCAATATACCAGAGCGTTCTTCAAAAAACCCCGGCGACGCTGAAACCGCCGTCGATCGTGACGCATTCGCCCGTCACGTAGCTCGACGCCGGCATGCACAGGAAGGCAACGACGCTGGCGACTTCCTCGGGCTCGCCGACGCGTCCCATCGGCGTCGCGCCGAGCACTTTGCCGAGGCGCTCCGGATCGTCGAGCACCGGCTGCGCGAGCGGCGTGCGGATGTACCACGGCGCGACCGCGTTCACGCGGATGCCGTCCTTCGCCCACTCCGCCGCGAGACCGCGCGTCATGTGTGCGATCGCGGCCTTCGTCATCGCGTACGGAATGCCCGTGCCGAGGTGACGGAACGATGCGACGGAGGCGATGTTGACCACGCTCGCGTCGCCCGACGCGCGCAGCAGCGGATGCGCGAGCCGGCAGACGTCGAAGACCGAGTCCATGTTCAACTCGCGGATGCGCTTGTACTCGTCGTCCGAATACTCGACGGCCTTCTTGCGGATGTTCGTGCCGGCGTTGTTGACCAGGATGTCCAGCCGGTCGAGCGACGCGATCATGCGGCGGCGGTCCTCCGCGCGCGACATGTCCGCATCGATGTCGGCGTTCTTGCGCGCCACGCGAATCACGTTCGCGCCGAAGCGCGTCAGCTCTTCGGCGACGGCCAGTCCGATGCCCGCGGTCGCGCCGGTGACGAGGGCGGTTTTTCCTTGCAGTGACCAGCGATCACCGGATTTCATGTTTCAACACATCCCGCAGCTCCGCGGCGATCGCGTCGATCTGCTCCTGGTCTTCGCCTTCGACCATGACCCGCACCTTGTTCTCGGTGCCGGAGTAGCGGACGAGAATGCGTCCCCGTCCGCCGAGGGACTCGAGCGCCTTCGCATGCGCGGCCTGATAGCGCGGCAGTGAGTCGAGCGGCGGCTTCGCCGCGACCGGCTCATTGAGCAGCGTTTGCGGCATCGGCTCGAACGTCTGCAGTTTCGAGAACGGCTCGCCCATCGTGCCGAGGATGTGGCCGAAGACGAGCGCGGTGTGAATGCCGTCGCCGGTCGTGTGCACGAGACGGTCGATGATGTGACCCGATTGCTCGCCGCCGAGGACCGAGTCGCGCGCGAGCATCAGCTCGAGCACGTACTTGTCGCCGACCTGCGCGCGCAGCAGCTCGATGCCGTCGGCGTGCAGCTGTTTCTCGAACCCGAAATTCGACATCACCGTCGTCACGACGCAGTCGTTGCGGAGCTGCCCCTTCGAGCGCAGGTACTTCGCCCAGAGATAAATGATCTCGTCGCCGTTGCGGATCTTGCCGGCGTCGTCGGCGAAGATGGCGCGGTCCGCGTCGCCGTCGAACGCCACGCCGAAATCCGCCGCCTGCTCGACGACGACCTCCGCGAGCCGCTCGGGATGCAGCGCGCCCGATTGTTCATTGATGTTGCGGCCGTCCGGCGCGTCGTGAATGACGACCACGTCCGCGCCCGCGCGGCGGAACACTTCCGGCGCGATGCGGTACGCGGCGCCGTAGCCGGCATCGAGGATGACTTTCCTGCCCATGAGCGCGTTCGGCGGGATCGCTTCCATCAGAAAGCGCTCGTAGGCCTCGATGAGCTCCGGATTCTCGCCGTCGAGCTCCGGCATGGCGGGCACGCCGTCGATTTCGACGCGGCGAAGGTCGTCTTCGATCTCTTCCTCGATGGAGTCGGCCAGCTTCATACCGTCGTGGCCGAAGATCTTCACGCCGTTATCTTGAAAGGGATTGTGCGACGCGGAAATCGAAATCGCGGCGAGTGCATCGGTCGTGCGGCACAGGTAGGCGACACCCGGCGTCGGAATGACACCCACGAGAACGGGATCGGCGCCTTCCTGTTGCAGCCCCGCCGTGAGCGCGCCGGCGATTTCCGGCCCCGACTCGCGCGTGTCCCGCCCGATCAGGACGCGCGGCTTCGGCGCGAGTTTCTTGAACCGGCGCGCCAGCGCGATCCCAAGCTTGTACATCGTGAGCTGGTCGAGCGGATACTGCCGCGCCTTCCCGCGAATGCCGTCTGTTCCAAACAGTTGTCTCATTGCGTCGTCGTCTTCGTCGTATCCGTCGTATCTGTCGTATTCGTCGTCGTAGGCGCCTCCGGCCCCACCTCCGCCAGCACCGGCACCGTCACCTGCGTCGTCAGCGGCGAGATGACCCGCACCAGCGGCGAGTCGGAAACGACGGCGACGTTCTGCACGAACGTGTTCGTGCGGCCGGTCATGATAATGCGCTCGGTGGCCACTTCCGTCAGTTTCACGACCTGCGACGCCGGCCCCGAAACGAGCGCGAGCGAGGGATCGGCCGTGGCCTCGCCGATGATGAACCCGGCCGGCGGATCGCCGACGAGGAACGGGCGGATGTTCACCGCGCGCTGCCGCAGCTGTTCGACGCGGAAACGCACTTTGTTCGGACGGATCGAGACGATCTCGATGTCCTCCGGCACATTGATGTGCTGCGGCCGCAGCGTGATCTCCACCTCGCCCGACTGACTGATCGCGGAGAGGTCGGCCGAGGCCTCGAGGCTCTGAGAGGCGAGCGCGCGCAGATCCGACTTGCGCCCGCGCACGCGCACCGAAACGCTGCTCGGGATGTCGGGCGTGGTGATGACGAGATACGACGGCACGCCGACGAGCGACAGCGAGGCCGTGACGATGCGCTCCCGCACCTCCTCGCGCCGCGGCGCGGAGACGACGAACCAGACCACGGCGGCCAGCAGCAGCGCGACGAACTTGAGGCCGAGGTTCTTCATTGCGGCTCTCCGAACCGCTCCACCAGCGCCGCGCGCAGTTGTTCGCGATCGAGATGCTCGCGCAGCGCGCCCTCGCTGGCCACGGCCATCGATCCATTCTCCTCGGAGATGATGATCACGAACGCGTCGCTCTCTTCGCTGAGACCAAGCGCCGCGCGGTGGCGCGTGCCGTGCGCGAGCCGCGGGTCGGGCGTGCCGGTCAGCGGGAGGAACGCGTTCGCCGCGGCGATGCGGTTGCCGCGAATGATTGCCGCGCCGTCGTGCAGCGGGCCGCCGGGCGTGAAGATCGCCACGAGCAGCTCATTCGTCACGAGCGCGTCGACCGCCTTCGCGCCGTCCTCGTACATCCGCAGCGTCTGCCCTCCCTCGATCGCCATCAGCGCACCCATCTTCTTCGAAGACAGCACGTCGCAGGCGTTGAGGATGGCGTCGTACGGAATGTGCCCGTTGTTGCGGCGCAGGAACGGCAGAAACGGATTGCCGCCCATCCGCGCGAGCGCGCGGCGGATTTCCTGCTGGAAGAGAATGATGATCGCGAACGGCAGATAGAAAAGGATCTGCCGGGAGATGGCCTCGAGCGCCGGCAGGTCGAATGCGCGGGCGACGAAGAACGTCGAGGCCAGGAGCACGAGGCCGATCGAGATCTGCATGGCCCGCGAGCCGCGGATCAGGGCGAGGATTCCGTAGAGGATGATCGCGACGATGAGGATGTCGACCGCGTCGCGCCAGGTGAACTGCAGCGAGAAGACGCGGTCGAAGAAATTCATCGCCGCCGCTCCTCGACGGCCTGCAGCACGCGCAAGAAATCGACCGTCTCGCGCACGTCGTGCACGCGCACGATCGCCGCGCCGCCGCGCCGCGCCGCCGCGACGGCGGCCAGCGAGCCGCTCACGCGCGACGGACCCGACGCGCGTCCGGTGAGATGTCCGATGAATGCCTTCCGCGAC
>DATFHJ010000214.1:0-18886 GCA_035248585.1 Thermoanaerobaculia bacterium | reverse complement strand
TCGACACCGGCTGGGTGGCGGTGACGGGCTACGCGCCGCCGGTGTAGTAAACGCTCCGCGCTTCGCGGCCGTCCAACGGCCATGAAGCGATTGATCCTGATCGGCGCCGCGATGCTCATCGCGGCGCATCCTTCCACCGATGAACGAGCGCGTGCCGAGCACGCGCTCAATCGTCTCGCCTTCGGCGCGCGTCCCGGCGACGTCGAGCGCGTGATGCGCATGGGCGTCGACCGCTGGATCGACGAACAGCTGCATCCGGAGCGCATCGCCGACCGCGCGTTCCCCGCGATCGCCGATCCGAAGATTCCGGAGCGCCGCCGCGGCAGCCAGCTGAGCGACGAAGAGAAGAAAGCGCTGCGCGCCGAGGCGCGGAAGACGATCACGGCGCTCACGTCGCAGCGCATTCTCCGCGCCGCGGAATCCGAGCGGCAGCTGAACGAAGTGATGGTCGATTTCTGGATGAATCACTTCAACGTCTTCGCGCAGAAAGGGCTCGACCGCTTCTTCATCGCCGCGTACGAGCGCGACACGATCCGGCCGCGCATCTGGGGCCGCTTCGAAGAGCTGCTGCTGGCGACCGCGAAGTCGCCGGCGATGCTGTTCTATCTCGACAACGCGCGCAGCCGCCGCGACGCGATCAACGAGAACTACGCGCGCGAGCTGATGGAGCTGCACACCCTCGGCGTCGACGGCGGCTACACGCAAAAGGACGTCACCGAGCTGGCTCGCGTCTTCACCGGCTGGTCGATCGGCCGCGATGGTCAATTTGTTTACCGTCGCGCGCTGCACGACGCCGGCGCGAAGACGGTCCTCGGCCATCGCTTCCGGGAAGGTGGGGGAATCGAAGAAGGGGAGGCGATGATCCGCGCCCTGGCCCGCCATCCGTCAACGGCGAAATTTATCGCGGCGAAGCTCGCCCAGCGGCTCGTCTCCGATACGCCGCCGCCCGCGCTCGTCGATCGCGTGGCGAAGCGCTTCCTGGCCACGAACGGCGATCTGCGCGAGACCGTCAAAGCCGTCATCGACAGCCGTGAGTTCTGGGACGAGAAGAACTATCGCGCGAAGGTGAAGTCGCCGTTCGAGTACACGATCTCCGCCGTCCGCGCCGCGGGCGCGAAGATCGACGACCCGCTGCCGATCGGACGCGAGCTGCGCAAGATCGGCGAGCCGCTCTACTTCGCTCAACCGCCGACCGGCTACTCGGACAAGTCGGAGGCCTGGTCGAGCGACGGCGCGCTGGTCGCCAGACTCAACTTCGTCGCGGCACTCGCCGCCAACAAGATGCCGGGCGTTCGGGTGGATGTGGCGGATGTCGAAGCACTGACACGCAGTCTTGGCGCACCGGAGTTTCAAAAGCAATAGGAACGCCGGCGTCTCGCCGGCTGGCCGGGCGCCGTCTCGGCGCCCCGGCGGCGGGGACGCCGCCGAGCCAGCCGCCGAGGACGGCGGCGTTCCAACGGAGGGACCAATGAACAGACGACTCTTTCTCAAGACCACCGGCATCGCCCTCGCCGGCACCGCGCTGACGCCGAACATCTTCGCCAAGATGGCCGCGGCATCGAACACGCGCGGGAAGAAGACGCTCGTGGCCATCTTCCAGCGCGGCGCGGTCGACGGCTTGAACATGATCGTGCCGTACGGCGAGAGCGCGTACTACTCCGCGCGCCCGTCGATCGCCGTGGCGAAGAAGGACGTCCTCGACCTCGACGGCTTCTTCGGCGCGCACCCGTCGCTGCAGTCGCTGCTGCCGTTCTGGAAGGACCGCTCGCTCGCCATCGTGCACGCCGCCGGCAGCCCCGACTCCACGCGCTCGCATTTCGACGCGCAGGATTTCATGGAGAGCGGCACGCCCGGCATCAAGTCGACGCAGGACGGGTTTCTTTCCCGCGCCCTGGCGTCGCAGAAGAACGAAGCGCCCGTGCGCGCGGTGGCGATGTCCCAGGCGCCGCCGCGGATTTTGTCGGGATCGAATGCCATCGCCACGACGGACATTCACGCGTACGCAAACTCGCCGGCGGCGAGAGTGTTCGGCTCGATGTATCCGGAGTCGTTCGACGCGGTGCAGGTTCTTCGCTCGCTGAAAGGAACGAACGCCGTCGACTATCCGCGCACGCCGCTGGCGAATTCGCTGAAGCAGATCGCGCAGCTGATCAAGTCGGACGTCGGCCTCGAAGTCGCGTTCGCCGACGTGAGCGGCTGGGACACGCACGCGGGCGAGGGCGGAACGCAGGGACAGCTCGCGAACAATCTCCGCAACTTCGCCGAGGCCATCGCCGCGTTCGCGAAAGACCTGGGCTCGCGCATGAGCGACGTCGTGCTCGTGACGATGTCGGAGTTCGGACGCACGGTGCGCGAGAACGGCAACCGCGGCACCGATCATGGCCACGCCACGGCCATGCTCCTCCTCGGCGGCAACGTCCGCGGCGGCAAGGTGCACGGGCGCTGGCCGGGGCTGAAGGATTTGTACGAAGGCCGCGATCTGGCCGTGACGACGGACTTTCGGGACGTCTTCGGCGAGGTGCTGCACAAGCACCTCGCCGTGCCGTCGCTGGCGAGCGTGTTTCCGCGATACGGCGTGAAACCGCCGGGCCTGTGGAGCGGCGGGCTTTAGCCCGCCGGAACGAGACGGCGGGCTAAAGCCCGCCGCTCCACTTATCTGCCGAACTTCACGATCGCGAGCGCCGTCAACGTTCCGTCGTCGTTCTTCTGCGCGAGCACTTCCACCGTATCGCCGGCGGCGATTCCCGGAAGGATCTTCGTCCGCTCGTTCACGATCACGCGCGTCTCCGCGTTGTTGACGGTGAGCGTCCACAACGTCGGCGTGATCGTTTTGACGACGCCGTGCAGCGTGGTGACGGATGGAAGCTTGATGTCGAACTTCACGATCGAGATCGCGACGTTTTCGCTCGTGTAGAGCACTTCCACCGTGTCGCCGACTTTCGGCTGGCCGACGATCTTCGTCTGCGCGTTCACGGCGAGTGTCAGCTCACCGATCACCCACGAATCGGCGCTGATGCTCTTCACCGTGCCGCGCATGGTCCGCACGACGGGCGGGATCGGCGCGACGAGCAGGACCGACGATGCGACGAGGCGTCCGCCGCTGACGTCGGCCTGCACCGCCACGACTTCGTTCGGAAGCAGCTCGCTCAACGACTTCACGCCGCCGAAGCTGGTGTCGCTGTTGACGAAGACCGTGCGGCCGAGAATCCTGAACGAGCCCGAGGCGGTGTCGACGCTCTGCACGGGACCGAAGAACGTCGTGGCGGAGAAACGCGTCGCGGTGATCATCGACGCGGGCAGCGGCGCATTCGCCGCGACGTCCGTCGACTTCAGCGTCGCGAAGAGGAGCATGCCGGATTGAATCTCGGCGACCGATCCTTCTTTGCCACGATCGACGACCACTTTCGCGCCCGTCGCGTCGATCGTCACGAGCCCGCCGGCGAGCTGGATGAGATTGCCGTTGACCGAGCTGACGATGCCGCTCACGGTTGCGCCGGCCGCCGCGGTGCCGCCACGGCCGGCGCTCGGATCAGAAGAGACCGCGCGCGAGCGCGCGAACAGAGGAATGGCGAGAAGGAGTAGGAAAAGGGCTCGTTTCACGCTTTAAATAATAACTTACTCGTCCGCCTCCCTGGCTGGCTCCCTGGCTGGCTCCCTGGCTGGCTCCGGCAGCGCCCGCAGCGCCAGCGCTGCAAGCCGCCGCGTTTTCTCGATCTTCTTCTCCATCGTTTCGCCGCCGCCGACGCTGACGCGCAGGATGGCGTGTCCGTCCAGCACGTACATCGCGCCGGCGAACTTGTTGCCGGCCCAGAAGGCCTCCTCGCCGAGGCCGGAAATCTCGCGCGCCGGCTTGCGCTCTTCGCCTTCTTCCGCCTCTTCCTCGCCTTCTTCTTCCGCGAGCTTCTCCCACAACTGTTCCGCGCTCACCGAAGGCGACGCGGCGCGAATCACGGTGACGCTGATGGAGTCGGCGAATGACGGCAGCCGGTAGAAGCACTGCGACGTGATCATCCCGTCGACGCGCGCGGTGCTCAGTTTGGTTTCCTCGAACGACTGTCCCTGAATCGCTTTGACGTCGCCTGCCTTGAGCAGCTCGCAGGCGGTGGGTGTCTTCGCCGCCGCGTGAGCGGCGGCGGCGAAGATCGCGAACGTGAGCGTGAGCAGCAATGAAACCTGCCTTTTCATCGTGATCACCTCGTGATGGTCGGCGTGGCCGCGGTCCAGACCTTGATCGGGCCGAGGCTCAGGTTGATGGTTTTGACGATGTAGACGCCGGGCTGTGTGATCGTCTTGCGGATCGACGCGAGGCCTTTGCTGTTCGTCGTCGCCGTCGCGATCTGCGCGCCGAGCGGATTGAGAACGACGATCTTGCCGTTGCCGCCGGTCGCTTCCATTACCACCGAAAGCGCCTTCGCGTTGGAGTTGAGCGTCACCGCGGTAACGAGCTCACCGCCCGGAAGCAGCGTGCCGCTGCCGGTCGTCGCGGCGCCCGGCCCTTCGGTCGGATGCCCGTTCGACGACGAGCTCTCCAGGCAGACTTTGTCGATGTAGATCGCGCCGTTGCCGTTGCCGCGAATCGAGAAGACGTGCTGTCCCGGCTGCAGTCCCGCGTAGCGCTTGCTCGCGCCGAAGACGGGGTTCGCGGCCGTGTCGCCGGCGAAGCCGAGGTAATCGATCGTGCCTTGCGAGACATCGTCGATGAAGACCTCGGCGGTGCCGCCCTTGCGGCTCGTCGCGTAGTGATAGGTGATCGCGCCGTACTGGCCGGCCGGAACGTTGATCGCCATCTCCATGTAGTCCGGTCCGACCTGCTCCGGCGGCTGGATGCCGGCCATCGCGAAGTGACCGGCGCTGGCATTGTCGTGAGCCAGGTTCTGCCAGCCGATCGAGTAGCCGATGCTCGCATCGTCGTCTTCGATGCACGACACGGCCGGCGGCGTGCAGAACGCGCTGCCGACGACGCGATACGTCTGCGATTCCTCGGCGCTGTCGAGCGCCACGCGATACGTCGTCACCGCGGAGCCGGCGCCGAGGTACGTGCGCGCGATCAGACCGCCGATGAGATCACCGGGCACCAGATTGCCGATCGCGCTCGCCGGAAGAACGATGCGGATCGTGCCGTCGGTGGTGTACGAGCTCGAAGGATCGGCATCGCCGAGCTTCGACGGCTCGCCGACGGAGGTCACGACCGCGTCGGTCACGAGGATCTCGCCGTACTCGAAGCTCACGGCGCCGCTCTCGTTCGTGCGCATGTCGGCGTAGTACTGGCCGCCGGCGGTGGTGGGGAAGTTCCAGATCACGCGCCACTGAGACAGCGGCGGAAGGATCGAGAGACTCTCGACTTTCAGGATGAACGTGATCTTCTGCGAGCCGTCGGCGTTGTACGGCTCGGCGATGGAGACCGACTGGATGTCGAACGCCGGGTTGAGCGGTGCGCCCGTTTGATCGCCCGCCGCGTCGTTGAGAATCCTGACGCCCGCGGAGTTGCACGAACTGCCGCGCGGCGCGGACGTCACGGCGTTCGAGCCGCACGAGGTCCCGCCGCCGTTCGTCGCCGCGACGCGGTAGATGTACGTCTTCGCGTCATCGATCGTCGGATCGTTCCAGCTCGAAGCCGTGACGCCGCTGGCCATCAGCTTCTCGGCGCCGGCCGCTCCCTCTTTGCGATACACGCTGTACGTCGTCGTCGGATAGCCGCCGCCGTTTGCCTGCGACCACGTCAGCCGCGCCAGCGAGCCGTTGCGCGAGACGGTGAGCGTCGGCGCGCCGGGCGCGGACAAGTCGGCCGGATCAAACTCGGGGAACATGCGCCGCCCGCCGGTCTGGCGGATGATCGAGGTGATGTCTTCGTACGTGTTGCCGCGCGCGGAGTCGGGCGCGCCGACGCAGTCGCCGATGCAGCCGTCCGCGAAGCCGACGAGCACGCGTCCTTCGCGATCGATCGTCGCATCCATGAAGTCGAGGAGGTTGCGCGACATCTCGCCGCCGCCCTTGAGCCAGATCGGCCCGCGCTGCACGGGATCGTTCGGCGTCGCGTTCACGGTGTGCCACGTGTTGCCGCCGTCGTACGTCGTGGAGAGGTACATGTGCCACACGCCGCTGAACTCGCGCGACTGGAGACTGCCGGGCGTGGTCGTGCCGATGTAGGCGACCGCGGCGCGGTTCTTGTCTCCCGCCACCATCGCCGCGAAGACGGCGTTGTTGATGTTGGCGAGCTTGCCGACGTCTTTGATGTTGAACCAGTTGTGGCCGCGATCGTCGGAGACCGCGACGATGGGGTAGTTGTCGTTGTCCATGAACGCGAGGTACACGCGGCCGTCGCGGGCAATGGCCACCGACGGATCGCTGCTCGCGGCGAGGCTGTTCGGCACCGTGCGGATGTCCCACGTGATGCCGTTGTCCTCGGAGACGACCACGCCCTGCTTGCTGCCGCAGCCTTTGTTCGGCACGTAGGCCGTTCCGTCCGGCGCGACTTTGATGTGGCCGTGCAGGCCGCCGCACTGCTGGCTCTGATAGATCGGAACCGCGGGGCCGAACGTGCGGCCGCCGTCGAGACTGATCGCGCAGTTCGCGAGGGCGATGTCCTGCGCGCAGTAGTAGACCGCGGTCGGCCAGTTTGCGCCCGCGGGCTTCGGCAGATGGAACGGTCCGCCGCCTAACGTCTGGTGATCGATGCCCGACGCGATGCCGGCGCCCTGGCTCGGGAACCATTGATTGCCGTCGTCATCGGTGTACGCGGCGGCGCTGTCCGTGGTCGGGAAGAGCAGCTGCGACACCATCGTGCGTCCGGTGTAGCGGTCGGTGTAGAGGATCGGATCGAAGCTGATCTGCGAGGTGATCGCCGACGATTTGTTTTCGAACGTGACGCCGGGCGTCGTTGCGCAGGAGTCGTCGAACGAGACCCGCAGCGTCTGCAGCATGGCCTGGAACATCACTTTGTCGGTGAACCAGTTCGCGCCGATCGAAGGCTCGCCGGCGTCGATGCCGAGGCCCGCGGCGAGTTGTTCGTTGCTCGGCGCGTACGCCTTGTAGCGCGGCGCGTAGCCCGACGCCTGCGTCGCGGCGTCGAACGGAATGCGCGGCGGCGCGGCGTGAATGGTGAAGGAGGAAGGAGTGGCCGTCGAGGCGTAGTGAATCAGGATGCCGTTGCCGGTATCGACGAAGGCCGAGACGACTTGGATGAGCAACGTGCCCTGGACGTTGCCGTTGATCGGGATGAGGCTCTGCACGAGCGTCGGCGTCGCGCTGATGCCGGTGAGCGGCACCGTTGCGCGGCCGATGATGCGATTCGGCTGTTCCGGATCAGCGGCGTAGTCGGGATCGGCGAAGACCGTCACTTCGACGTCCGAGCCGAGGGCGACCGTCGCCGGATTCGCCGTGCTCCAGTACCAGCGCAGATCGAGGACGCCGGTCGCCGGCCCGCTATACGGGCCCGACCAGAACGCCGCCAGCGGATTGCCGACGAAGTCCGAGTTCGCGAGCGGCGTGGCCGTCTGCGTGATCGGCGCCGCGCCGGTGGGCGTGGTGGTATTGAACGTCGGCGTCGAGGGTGCCGCGTCCACGGCCTTGTTCGCCTGATCGGCGGGGTTGCCGGTGAGGTAGTAGGTGGTATCTGCTTGAATGGAAAGGGTTAAGGTGAGAGTGAGGGAAACGGCCAAAAGGCCGATCACACGGAACGGGGCACGCGTGGACTGCATCTGCTCCTCCTGCCAAGGTTTCGCGACCCAAACTGTCCAATTTGCTGTCGATTGTGGTAGTGCCACTATCGCGACTGTCACGGAAGGCAAAACTCAAGCCAGCTGGGCAGAAGGATTTGTTTTCAAGAGGTTAGGAGGAGGGGGCGATTGAGCCTGATCTGAAGAGGGCAGATCTCGATCTGAAAAAGGCAGATCCCGAGCTGCCGAGAGCAGGTCTTGACCTGGATCAAGCAGATCCCGATCTGGAAAAGGCAGGTCTGGACCTGGAAAAGTCAGATCCCGATCTGGCGAAGGCAGATCCCGATCTGGCAAGAGCAGATCACGATCTGGCAGGAGCAGATCACGATCTGCCGAAAGCAGGTCCCGATCTGCGAAACGCAGATCAGCAGATCCAGGCGCCGCCCGGGATCACGAAGACGGAGGCGATGGCGGGATGTCGAGCAGATACGACACCACCGAGCCATGAAGGGCGTTCTTCATGACGGATTGCCGCGGCGCGTCGAGTTTTCGCGTGAAAAAGAACCAGATCGTGAGCACCCACTCGCCGAGGCGGAGGACCGAGTGGCATCGTGGAAAGTGTACTCAATCCTCGAGCGGTGACTTGGGATCGGCAGCTTCATCGGGATAGGCAGCGCGAACCTTCTGGTCATACCGAGCCTTCGTGGACGGCTCCATCATGTCCGACGCGCCGTTGTCCCAGTGGTACCGAAAGCGCGGACTCCGGAGCATGCCTGTCTCGTAGTACTGCGCGAGCATGTCCAGGACCGCGAACCGTTTCTTGTCGCCGGCCTCCTCGGCAAGCCGGCGCTGGTAAAGGGTCTGCTCGTAAATGTCACAGACGTGGAGCGCCGTTGCATGCTCTTTCAAGTAGAGGCTCGCGCGGGCCGCCTCGACGTCAGGGCCTTGCTTCTCGATGGCGCGAACATGCCTTTTGAATGTGTCGTAATGTCTCCACGTGTCGTTTCCCTTCCGCACGGGAAGTGCGAGCATGTGACTGACCTCGGGGTGGTCGACCCTCAGCAGGTCCAGCGCGCGGCACAACTCGTATTGATCGTGGATCAGCGTCTGCGTGGAGATCTCGTGCCCGAGGCGTCTCTGAAACGTGAGGGCGTAGATCGAAATCAGGACCGCCGCAAGCGAGGCTAAGAAGGTCAGTACGTCCATCGGCTCCTCCATTCATTGCTGAATAGGACTGTTGCGAACGGACTTTTTCCCTGCGTCACCAGAGTTTCTGTTGTCAGTGTGAATTGAACGGCGACGGGTTTCCATTCAGCGTGGGAGGCTCGAACACCCACTGTTGAAATACGGCCGCGACCGCCTTTCCCCACTCCGGATCTCCACCCGCGATGCAGAGATGCCGGGGCTTGCCGTCTTCGCCGATGATGGCCTGGATGGTGGCGAGAGCGGAGGTCCCGCGAAGGGCGACCGGAGTCATCGGTTCCACGCGTTTGACGGATTTTGGCGGCGTAATGCCGCTGTCGGGCGCCATTTTCAGCGCGGTCGGTTCGGCCTCGGCGGCGCACGATGTGGGATGCGGTGCGGGCGGCACGCACAGGCCGCGAACATCAAGCCGGAAGTGCCAACGAGAGAGCTTTGAGCATCCTCATCATCACTTTATTGGCCCCTCCCGCTTTGGCCTCATCCACCGACAACACTGCTCCCGCGATCCTCGGGTCTGGAACTTAGCACCTATGCGGAGGTTAGGCCGCTTTGAGAATGATGCTTCGTATCCGCTACGGCTCGTCGCGCATGACCTCGCGACGCAACCGAAGGTATTCGCGGCCCTGATCAGTGACGAAGAAGTATCGTTTCATGTCAAACCGCTCGTCGCGATCTTTGTATTTGGCGCGGATCACTCCGAGACCCATGCCGTCGTAATTCGTTACCAATCCCATCGCCCGCAACCGCTTCATCTCGTTGAATAGGTCGTCCGAGTAGTAACATAAAAACGAACCCTCTCTGTCGAGACCCTGAAGTTTATCGAACTCATAATTCGTGACTATGCCTTGTAGTGCAACTTGTAAGAACCGAATAGCATCTCGATGTTCTGAGAGTTGTCGCTCCTGTTGCTCCTGCTTCTCGGACAGATCGGTTATTGCCCTCGCTGTTTTGGCTTCAGAAGGCCCGAGTTCCTGAATGACTTGTCGGATACCGTCGCAAGCCGCTCCCACCGCAGCTCGATAATTCTTGTCATCCCGCGGCCACTCATATTCTGCAGCCGTGACACCTGATAGATCGCTCGGAATCTTCAGATCGGCACGGAGCTGATGAACCAAAAAAGTACGCTGTCGACCGAGCCGTCCCATGAAAAGACCGAGCTCAAACAGAACGTTATCTCGTGGCCCCATCGCCTCTACATCGCGACTCCGGACGAGGTCATCAGCGGTTAGCACAAGAGCGGCGAAGTCAAAGCGGGGCAGTGCATTCACGAGCGTATCTATGAAAGTGCCGCCTGGTCTGAAGAAACCTTCGTTCCATAGAGTAATCTGCGCTACATCGGTTAGGAGGGCCCTGATCGCACGCGCAAACTCAAGTCCTTCCGTTGAGGAGCCAACAAAGAGTGAAGGCTTCGCCATATCAAGATTGTACATACTCCTCATCGTGTACGCAGTCTCGGTAACCATTTTGAGTCTGTAGGTTTATGGTCATTCAAGGCTCGACCACGAACGATCGGTTGCCGGCGAGCCGAGCTCCACTCCCGGCTCTCTTCAGTCCGGTCGGCCTAACGCTTCGCACTGAGCTGCGAGGGGGCTCGTGTGCCGAAGCCCGACGCGTGCCGCCGTGACGCTCGGAGGACTCCTTACCCAGCTCGGCCGGCGGGCCTACGGATCGCCCCCTCGTCAGCTCCTGTGCCCAGTTAGGCGGTTCGTTCCCATCGCGGTAGAATTCTTCCTTGCAAGGGGGACCTACATGCGGATAGTCTTCGGCTTTGCTGTGCTTGTTTCATTGGTCCATGCGAATGTTATGGCACAGGGTTCGACAGACTCAAAGACCTCACCCCGCTCGACACCGCCACAGGCACTAGTCTGCACGCCTAGTGGCACGCCGAGAATAAATCCCGAAAGCATTTGGACCTGTTCAGGCAAATTTCAAGGGTTTAATATTTTCGCTGATCCAACGATGACTACATCGGGCTATGCGGTAGGTAGCTATTTTTCTCACTATTATGGCTTGTCTGCTGCAGGGGTCAACGCCGAAATTGGGCCATTGGTGATCATGTTTCGATCGGACTCTGATCCAGACCCGTGCTCGTCGATTCCGTTTGCCATCGATAGACACCCATCGTTATACGGCGTGAGCGGACCTTCAGAACCTATCCTGCTTCGTGGGCTCACACCGAGTGTTCGATCCGGTTACGAACACTGGATATCGCTGCTTGAGAATTTAACCTCAGGTCAACGGCAACAGATTAAGATGCCTGAATCTGGCGTCACTGTGTATCCTACCGAGTTGGCTGATGACGACCTCAAGCGAGCTCGGGACGCTGTGACAGCGCTTCGCATCTATGTTGATGCACTCGAGAAAGAGCTTGCTAGCTGCCGTGTAATCAACACTCGCGATAAGGCGCAACCGAGCAAGGAACAATGAACGATCTCGAGTCTAAGCGAGCCGCCGCCGAAAAAGCAGTCGGTGCAATGGGATCTGAACCGGGCATCGCCGACTGGTACGCAAGGAATTTTCTGCCACTCAGCATAGCGGTTCTTGTCTTCGGCGTAATCGTTCTTGTGCTTATGGCCTGGACGCTGAGGCATACACGTAAGCCACAGTCAATCCTTAGCTTTTTTGGCGTTCCATTGATTATTGTAGCGGCAGTGTTTTTGGTCGTCGCTGGTTTTTCAGATAAGCAGATTTCACCGGTCATTGGGCTCTTAGGCACAATCGCAGGCTATCTACTGGGCCGCGGCGTTGACGGTTCGGCGCCGCGCTCGCGTGACGATGATTCAGTGTGAAGTTAGGTTACCGCGTATCCGCCTAACGCCCAGTTAAGCCACACGAATTCGTTTCTGTAACAGGCTCCTCCGCCAATTGAAATCATTCGCAGTCTTTGTAGGAGAAGCCAGGTACGCACAAAATCACCCCCGCACTTCAATTTCCTCCGCCACCGCCCCCTCCCGCTTCGGCTTCATCACCGACAAGACCGCCCCCGCAATCCCGGCGAGGGCGCATGCGATCCAGAGGGCGGGGCGGTTGTAGTCGTAGAGGAGGGTGCCGAGGTAGGGGCCGAGGAGCATGCCGATGGACCAGGTCAGGATCCACATTCCCATGTAGCGGCCGCGGTATTGCTCGGGGGCGAGGCTGGTGACGTAGGCGCCGGTGAAGGGGCCGTACATCATTTCGCCGATCGTCCAGATGACGAGGGTGGCGATGAGGGCGGGGACGGTTTGCGCGAGGCCGGTGAGGGCGAAGCCGATGCCGGTGAGGAGGTAGCCGATGGCGATGAGCGACTGCGGCGGGAAGCGCTGCGTCCAGGAGATGATGGCCAGCTCGAAGAGCACGATCATCACGCCGTTCAGCGAGATGATCGCGCCGTAGGTGGAGGCGCGGTAGCCGAGGCTCTGGATGTAGAGCGGCAGCGTCGAGTTGGTCTGGAACTCGATCCAGGTGATGCAGAGCGTGGCCAGGAGGAAGAGCATGAAGGCGCGGTCGGCGAATGCGACGCGCAGCGCCGCGGTGGCCTTCTCTTCTTTGTCCGTGGGACGGTAGCCGTGCGGCAGCGCGAAGAGCGCGACGACGCCGTAGGCGAACGACGTGATCGCGTCGACGACGAAGACGAGGAAGAACGAGCGGTCGGCGAGGAAGCCGGCCGTGGCGGGACCGGCGGCGAAGCCGAGGTTCACGGCGAAGCGATACATCCCGAACGCGGCGACGCGCTGCTCCGGCTGCACGAGATCGCCGAGGAGCGCGGTGGCGGCGGGGCGATACAGCTCGCCCGCGAGTCCGACGAGGAACGTGACGCCGACGATGACGGGATACGCGCGGGCCTGCGAGAGCACGAGCATCATCACGCCGGAGCCGAACATCGACAGCGCGATCGTGTGGCGGCGGCCGATGCGGTCGGCGAGATGCCCGCCGAGCATCGACGCGACGATGTGTCCCGCGCCGTACGCGCTCACCGCGAATCCCGCCTGCGCCGCGGTGTAGCCCTGCCGCGTGAGATAGATCGCCAGGAACGGCATCACGAACGTGCCGAAGCGGTTGATCAGCGTCCCGCCGAAGAGGATCCAGGCGGGGCGGGGGAGGGATTTGAGGTTCTCGCGAAGGCTCGGCATTTCGGTGGAAGGGAGGACAGGCAGGAGTGCCTGTCCTCACCTCGACACCTTACCAGAGCAATTTGTGACTCAACTCACGAAACCACTGCTTCGTCGCTCCGCCGACCACGCCGCTGTCCTTCTTCTCCCACTCTTCGCGGGAGAGGACGGTCAGCTGCTCGAGGTTCTTGGCGGCGAGGGTGCGGTTGATCTGCGCGAGCTCTTTCGTCGCGTCGTCGAACCAGCTCTGTTTCTTCGCCAGCTCCTTCGTCACGACCTCGGCCTCGGCGAGCTGCGAGTCCGTGGGACGTCCGTCGTAGGCGTTCATCGCGCCGTACAGCGCGCCGATGCGCTCGCGCAGCTGCTCTTCGCCGGACAGCCAGCCGCCTTCGCTCGTGGCCACCAGCGTCTTGTACGCCGAGTCGAGCTTCGCCGCGAAGTCGGTGAGCTTCTTCTTGTCGGCGCCGCTGAGCTTCTCCGCGCGGGCGTTGGCCTGATCGCGCAGCGTGCGCACGCGCTCGGTGAGGAACGTAAAGTCCGCGAGCATGTCGTACAGCCGGCGCACGCTCTTCTGCTGCACCGAGCGATCCTCGGCTGTATAGGTCGCGCGCGGATCGGGCACGAGATCGATCGTCGTCGTGTACGTCTCTTTCCCCTTGATCAACTTCACCGTGTACTTGCCGGCCGGAGCGCGCGGGCCGAAGAACGATCCGCCGCCGCCGATGATCACCGAGTTGCCGGCCGGCATCTTCGGCGACTTCTCGCGCATCGGCCAGTCGACGCGGTTGATGCCGCGCCGCTTGCCGGCGGGAAGGGTCGTGAGCAGCTTGCCGCCGGCGTCGTAGATCTCGACCTTTGACTCGCCGACCACGTGGCGCTTCTTGAGATAGTACGAAATCGAAGCAACGTCGTCGGTCGCGCCGGAGACGAAGAGATCATCGCCTTCGTTCGAGCCGCCGAACGACGGGATGGCCAGCTTCGCGGGCCGCGACGGAAGGAACGCCACGTCTTTCGCCAGCGTCTCCGCGCTGAGGCCGCGCAGCGGCGTAATGTCGTCGATGATGTAGATGCCGCGGCCGTGCGTGCCGATGATGGCGTCGCCGTCACGCTGGTGAATCTGCACGTCGTACACCGGAACGGGCGGGAAGTTCTCCTTGAACTGCGCCCAGTTCCTGCCGCCGTCGACGGAGAGATAGAGCCCCATCTCCGTGCCGAGGAACAGCAGCTCGGGATTCACGAGATCCTCGCGAACGACGTGCGCGTAGCCCTTCACGTCGGCCGCCGACAGCGCTTCGAACGTCTTGCCGCCGTCGCGTGTGCGATAGACGTACGTCTTCATGTCGCCGGTGCGATGACCGTCGAACGTCACGTACGCGGTGTTCTCGTCGAAGTGTCCGGCGTCGACGCGCGAGACCCACGTCTTCGCCGGAACGCCGGTCGCGTTCTTCGTGACGTTCGTCCACGACTTGCCGCCGTCGCGCGTGACCTGCACGTTGCCGTCGTCGGTGCCGACCCAGATCACGTTCGGATTCTTCACCGACTCCGAGATCGTGATGATGGTCGTGTAGTTCTCGGCGCTGGAGTTGTCGATCGAGAGGCCGCCCGACTGCAACTGCTTCTGGTTGCTCTGATCGTTCGTCGTGAGATCGGGCGAGATGCGCTCCCACGAGTCGCCGCGGTCCTTCGAGCGCATCAGGTATTGCGAGCCGAGGTAGATCGTGCCCTTCTGCGTCGGACTGGCGTAGATCGGCGTGTTCCAGTTGAAGCGGAGCTTCGACTCGTCCTGCTTGGCGTACGGATAAATCTCTTTCGTCTCGCCGGTGGAGCGCTTGAAGCGGACGATGCGGCCGCCCTGCGACTCGACGTAAACGTAGTCGTCGTCGACGTGATCCGCGGTCACGGAGAATCCGTCGCCGCCGCCGATGACGCGCCACTGGTGATTGCTGATGCCGCCCGGATACTGCGACGGCGCCATCCACGTGCCGTTGTCCTGCAGACCGCCGTAGACGTTGTACGGCACGGCCAGGTCGTAGTTGACGTGATAGAACTGCGAGACCGGCAGCACGTTGAGCGCGCGCCAGCGCTGGGCCTTGTCGAACGACTGGTAGACGCCGCCGTCCGTGCCGATGACGATCATGTTCGTGTCGCGCGGACTGATCCAGAGCGCGTGATGGTCGGGATGCACCGAGCCGCCGGACATGATCGAGCCGGAGAACGTCTTGCCGCCATCTTCGCTGAACGTCAGCATGTAGCCCGGCTTGTAGACGCGGTTGTGATCCTTCGGATCGACGACGATGTGCGCGAAGTAGAACGGCCGCACCTGCACGTTGAACGAGTCGTTCATCTCGCGCCAGTGCTCGCCGAGATCGTCGGAGCGATAGAGCGCGGTCTTCTTCGCCTCGACGACCGCGTAGATCGTGCTGGGGCGCGACGGCGCGACGGCCACGGCGATGCGTCCGAGGTGGCCGGACGGGAGACCCTGCGTCAGCCGCTGCCACGTCTCGCCGCCGTCTTTGCTGCGATACAGGCCGCTGCCCGGACCGCCGGAGCGGAAGAAGTCGGGCTGGCGGCGGAAGTCCCACATACCGGCATAGAGAACGGTGGGATCGCCGGGATCCATGGTGATGTCGCCGCAGCCGGTGTTGGTGTCGACATAGAGGACTTTCTTCCACGTCTTGCCGCCGTCGGTGGTGCGGAACACGCCGCGCTCTTCGTTGGCGTTCCAGGCATGGCCGGTCGCGCAGACGAAGACGGTGTCGGATTTTTTGGGATCGACGGCGATGCGGGCGATGTGCTCGCTGTCGGTGAGGCCGGCGTTGGTCCACGTCGCGCCGCCGTCGGTGGTCTTGTAGACGCCGGTGCCGACGGAGACGCTGTTGCGCACCCACGACTCGCCGGTGCCGACCCACACGGTCTGCGGATTCGATTTGTCGATGGTGATGGCGCCGATCGACTGCGGGTTCTCTTCGAAGACGGGCTTGAAGGACGTGCCGTTGTCGGTCGACTTCCACACGCCGCCGCTCGCGGCGCCGATGTAGATCGTGGCCGGCGAGTCGGCGGTGCCGTCGATCGCGGCGATGCGCCCGCCCATGACCGCCGGTCCGATGGACCGCGCGCGCAAGGCGCCGAGCGCCGACGAGTCGAGTTTGACCGGCTCGTCGGCGGCGAAAAGAGGAAGGGCAATAAAGGGGAGGATTGCGAGGATTTTTCGCAAGATTGCTCCTTTGGAGTGGAGGACAGGCACTCCTGCCTGTCCAGGCTCGTGAGGACAGGCAGGAGTGCCTGTCCTCCACCATGAGCGTGGGTTACTACTGTTTCGCCGCGGCCGGGGCTTCCGCCTTCTTCGGCATCTTGAACGTGTCTTCGGCGACGGCCGGGTTGATCTCGACCTTCTCGATCGTGATCGTCTGTCCGCCCGGAGCGCCCTTGGCCTTGTTCTCGATCGAGGTCGGGAAGAGGAGGCCGCCGAACTCCTGGTAGTTGCCGATGGTCGACTCGCCTTCGACTTCCTGGCCCTGCACTTTGCGCTTGGCCTCGGTCTTCACTTCGAGGAACGTCTCGGCGTCGATGTAGTGCGTCGACTCCGTGCCGTCCTTGGTCGTCATCTTCAGCTTGTACGCGGGCGTGCCTTCGATGTCGCTCTTGCCGAGGAGCTCGAGCTTGTTGCCCTTGTCCTTGTAGCCCCACATCTGGTCATCGAAGTCCGCCATTTCCTTGACGTCCTTCAGCATGTCGCCGGACATGGCCTCGGGGTCTTTCTTGCCGAGGAACGGCATGATCATCCAGCCGCCGCTGCCGTCGTAGGCCTGCGTCCCGGTCATGCCCTGGAACGTAAAGTCGAGGCGCAGCAGCTCGGGGCGCTTCTTGGTCATCGTGAACGGCGCTTCGAGGCCGCCGCCGAGCGACATCTTGCCGGTGGCGCGATACGACTGGACCGCTTTCCACTTGTCGGCGCCGCCGCGGGCATCGATGTTCTTCGCGACGATTTCATCGACCGTCAGATCGGCCGCAAACGCGGACAGCGAAACGAGCAAAGCTGCCGCAAGGGTGATTAGGTTGCGTTTACGCATGGGTATTCTCCTTCGTTGTTGAATGGACGATACGGTGTCAGTAGGAGAAGGTTTCCGTCACGAAACCAATTCCGGCAGGGCTCGCAAAAATCGCTCGACCAGGGCGCCATCCCACTGGATGCCGGCGCCTTCCTTCAGCCGCCCGATGGCCTCTTCGCGCGAAACCGGCACCTGATACGACTCCCGCGAGGTCATCGAGACCCAGGCGTCGACGATGGAGATGATGCGGGCGGCGAGCGGGATCTGCTGGCCGCTCATGCGGCTCGGGTAGCCCTTGCCGTCGTAGCGTTCGTGATGACGCAGCACGGCGTGCGAGACCTCGGGGCCGAGGAGCGGCTCCACGAGGGCGGCCCCGACGAGCGGATGCTCGGCAATGCCGCGCAGCTCTTCCTGCGACAGGTTCGCCTTGCGATAGAGGCGCTCGTAGTCGAGGAGGCGCATGCCGACGTCGTGCACGAGCGCCGCGACGCGCACGGTCTCCGCCTGCGCGGGCGGCAGATCGAGCACCCGCGCGAAGCGGTGGGCCATCAGCGAGATCTCGCGGGAGTGCGCGACGAGCTCGGGATATTTTTTGAAGTCGGGCTCGAGCAGCTGCTCCGCGATCGAGAAGCGGTCGCCGCGGCCGGCGCTGGACGCGAGCGCCGCGTCGATCGACGGCTCCAGCTGTTTGAGGAACACGTGCAGCGCGCGCTGCGCCTGCGCTTCCGCGACGCGCTCGAACGCGACGCTGAGCACGAGTCCGTCGACGGAGTGCGCGGCCAGCGGCGCGCTGAGGATCGTGCTGATGCCGGCCGCGGTGACGCCGACGACCTGCACGCCGAAGGGATAGACGATCGCCGAGCGGACGGTCATGTGCGGCTTGTTGGCGCGCGTGAGCCACGCCTGGATGTGCTGCAGCAGCATGTCCATCGCGTCGTCGGCGACCGTCGCCAGGGCGACGACCATCTGCGGATTGTTGAGCTGTCCCATCGCCGTGAGGCTGGCCACCGCGGCACCGGGAATCGCCAGCGCGGCGGGAAGGAGCGCGCGCAGCGCGTCGACGTCGGCGTCGCTGAGCGCGCGCTTGCCGGTGGTTTGCGAGGTCACGTGCTGGCGCTTCGTCAGGTACTGCCGCGCCGCTTCGATCACTTTGAGCGCGTCGGCGGAAAAGATGTGTCCCGGCGTGGCGTTGGCCGGCGCGGGAGCCGCCGAAGGGACGGCGATGTTGCTGCCGGAGTAGGTGCGGCGCGCGATCGGCTCTTCGGCGGCGAGCTGCAGCGGTCCGATGCCGAAGAGCTTGTTCGCGGCGAGAACGCCGAGCATCTGGTCGGCGATCTTCTTCGCGGCGTCGACGTCGGGCGTGTCGAACGGTTTCTTCCCCGCCTTGTCGCGCATGTCGATGAAGCCGACGAGGCGCCCGCGCGAGAAGAGCGGCGCGGCGAGGATGCGGTCGTTGCCCTGGCGGAACATGATCTCCGCGAACCGCTGATCGGTACCGAGGCCGTTGACGAAGAACGGCGTGCGCTTCATGGCCAGACGATCGACGAGATCGTCGTTCGACGTGACGACTTTCCTGTCGGCGGCGTTGTACTGATAGCTCGTCACGAGCTCGTACTTTTTCTCGTTCAGATCGTGCGACGACGACAGATACAGCGCCGCCTTCGTGGCCTGCACGTGCTCGACGCAGCCATAAAGGATCTGTTTGAGCTGCGGCTCGATGGTTTTCAGCTCGGCGAGCATGGTCGTAGTAGTTTATCCCGCGCGCAGACGCGGGATCTCCAGTTATACCGCGTATGGATTGCCCACAGGCGACAGCATGCGCATTCACAAGTCGGTTCAAGCATCGCGGTATGACCCGAGATCCCGCGTCTGCGCGCGGGATAAACTGCTG
>DATFHJ010000213.1:0-20248 GCA_035248585.1 Thermoanaerobaculia bacterium | reverse complement strand
TCCTCCGCTGCACGGGCCTCACCCCCGCCGCGTACCGGCGCATGGCGCGCGCGTAGTTTCAAACGTTCAAGAAATCCGCGCGCGCCGGGCCGATGATGCGGACATGAATCTGCTGCTCACGCTCCTCCTCCTGGCGGATGTCCGCACGTCCAGCATCGAAGCCTTCGCGCGGAAAGCGATGCGCGAGATCGGCTCGACGCCCGGCATGACCGTCGTCGTCGTGAAAGACGACAAGGTGATTTATCGCGGCGACTTCGGACTGCGCGACGTCGAAGTGAAGCTGCCGGTCACGCCCGACACGCGCTTCTACATCGGCTCGTCGACGAAAGCGTTCACGGCGCTGATGGCCGCGATCCTCGCGACCGAAGGGAAGATCGATCTCGACGCGCCCCTGAGCGAGCTGTGGCCGGAATTGAAACTGACGCCGCCTCTCGATCCGAAACGCTTTTCGCTGCGCGACTTCCTGGCCATGCGTCCGGGACTCGCCAACAGCACGTTGAACTTCCGCGCCGGGGCGCTCGGCAACGTCGATGATGCGGAAGCGCTGCGCCTGCTCGCGACGTACTCGCGCGAAGAGCCGCGCGTCTTCGAATACTCGAACTTGAGCTACGACATCGCCGCGCGCGTGATCCGCCGCGTCACGGGCCAGAAGTGGCAGGACCTCACGGAAGCAAAAGTCTTCGCGCCGCTGGGGATGAATTCGACGACGAGCGCGTTCCCGCCCGCGGGCGCGCCGTACGTGCGTTTCTATCGTTCCACCGCGCCGAACGTCTTCGTGCGCACGGAGGAGAAATTTCCGGAGACGATGGGACCGGCCGGCGGCACGTTCATGACCAGCGCCGACGCCGGGAAATGGCTCATCGCGATGATGAACGACGGCAACGGCATCCTCCCGAAGAAGGCCGTGCGCATGGTGCAGTCCCCGCAGACGACGCGCAAGGCGCGGTTCCGCTACCTCGACCGCTGGGCGTGGGGACTCGGCCAGGATCTCGGCGACTACGAAGGCGAGTTGATCGTGCACCGCCCGGGCGGCATCGGCGGCGCGTACTCGTTCATCTCCTTCATGCCCGATCGCCGCATCGGCGTGGCCGTGTTCTCGAACGGCGGCGCCGCCGTCGCCGACGCCGTGGCGATGTACGCCTACGACGTTCTCCTCGGCAAGCCGAATCTCGAGGCGAAGTGGAACGAGGCGCTCACGAAGGCCGTGGCCGCCGTGCAGAAATCGCGCGAGCAGCGCGCGCCGTGGGACGCGCGTCTCGCCGATCGCAAGACGGCCGGACGTCCGCTCGCGCAATACACCGGCACCTACCACTACGATCGCCTCGGCCGCCTCGACGTCACGGAAAGCAACGGGCGTCTGTACGCGCAACTCGGCGTGTTGAGGGCCGAGCTCATTCCCACCGGCGGCGACGCGTTCCTGGCCGACTTCCTCGACGATCAGCCGCAGGAAGTGCGCTTTGTGTTTGATGGCAACGTGCGCTTCGAATGGGGCGATCGGATCTGGACGCGCTAGCTAGTGCGCCATCACCTCGGGGGCTTCTTCGCCGACGCCGCCGAGGAGCAGCGCGAAGGCGTCGCGCCAAACGCGTGTCAGCTCGGGCGCGGTCGCGCGCACGAGCGGCACGCCGTTGCGCTCGATGAGGAACAGGCCGTGCGCGGTGTGGCCGATGCGCTGCGCGGGAACGCCGTGCTGGTTCGCAAGCTCGAGCACGCGCGCCGCATCGTTGCACGCGACGACGGCGCGCGCCTGCGACTCGCCGAAAAGCAGCGCCACGGCGTCCAGCTCATCGTTGCCGCCGAGATCCACGTGGCAGCCGATGCCGCCGAACGACATCTCCGCGAGGGCGACGGCGAGGCCGCCGTTCGAAATGTCATGGGCGCTGTGGAGCAGCTTCGCGTCATGCAGCGCGAGCAGCAGTTCGATCAGTGATTTTTCGCGGGCCAGATCGACACGTGGCGGCGCGGCCGTCACCCGCGGCGCGAACAACTGCTGCCACTCCGACCCGCCCAGCTCGTCGCGGGACTCGCCGAGGAGGATGACGTCGAGACCGGCGTCGGCGAACGCCAGGCCGCAGCCGTCGCCATCGCTCTCCATCAGACCGACCATGCCGACGGTCGGTGTCGGAAGGATCGCCCGTCCTTCGGTCTCGTTGTAGAACGAAACGTTGCCGGAGACGACCGGCGTTTCGAGCGCGCGGCAGGCATCGCTGATGCCGCGAATGCACTCCGCGAACTGCCACATGATCTCTCCGCGCTCGGGTGAGCCGAAGTTGAGGCAATCGGTGATGGCCACGGGACGCGCGCCGCTGACGGCGACGTTACGCGCAGCTTCGGCCACTGCCTGCTTGCCGCCTTCGTATGGATCGAGCGAGCAATAGACCGGATTCACATCCGATGTCATTGCGAGCGCCCGGCCGATCTCCTTCACCCGAATCACCGCCGCGTCGCGCTTCTCCGGTCCGGCGACCGTGTTCGTGCGCACGGTCGTGTCGTACTGCTCGAAGATCCAGTGTTTCGACGAGAGGTTCGGCGACGCAAGGAGACGCATCAGCATGTCTGTGTAATCGGAGCTCACGACGCGAGGAACGGACTCGAGTGTGATCGAAGGCCGCGTGATCGGCCGCTCGTACACCGGCGCCTGCGTCGACACCGGATCGACCGGAATCATCGCCACCTCGACCTCTTCCCAATAGACGCCGACGAATCCCGTCTCCGTCACTTCGCCGATCACCGACGCGTTGAGATCCCACTTCTCGAACGTCCGCACGACCTCGTCTTCGCGCCCGCGCTTCGCCACGATCAGCATCCGCTCCTGCGACTCGCTGAGCATGATCTCGTACGGCGTCATCCCGCTCTCGCGCACCGGCACCTTGTCGAGCTGCAGCCGGATCCCGGTGCCTGCGCGTCCCGCCATCTCGAACGACGACGACGTGAGTCCCGCGGCACCCATGTCCTGGATGCCGACGATCGCATCCGAGTCCATGATCTCGAGACAGGCCTCGAGCAGCAGCTTTTCCGTGAAGGGATCGCCGACCTGCACGGTCGGGCGTTTTTCTTCCGAGGCCTCGTCGAACTCGGCGGAGGCCATCGTCGCGCCGTGGATGCCGTCGCGTCCCGTCTTCGAGCCGACGTAGATCACGGGATTGCCGACGCCGCTGGCCGTGCCTTTGAAAATCTTCTCGCCCTTCGTCACGCCCAGCGCGAACGCGTTGACGAGGATGTTGCCGTTGTACGACGAGTGAAACGACGTCTCGCCGCCGACGGTCGGGATGCCGATGCAGTTGCCGTAGCCGCCGATGCCGCGCACGACGCCGTCGACGAGGTACTTCATGCGCGGAGCGTCCAGCTCGCCGAAGCGGAGCGAGTCGAGGCAGGCGATCGGACGCGCCCCCATCGTGAAGATGTCGCGCAGGATTCCGCCGACGCCCGTCGCCGCGCCCTGGTACGGCTCGATGAAGGACGGATGGTTGTGCGACTCCATCTTGAACGCCGCCACCCAGCCGTCGCCGATGTCGATCACGCCCGCGTTCTCGCCCGGGCCCTGGACCACTCGCGGCCCGCTCGTCGGGAAGTTGCGCAGATGCACGCGCGACGACTTGTACGAACAGTGCTCCGACCACATCACCGAGAAAATGCCCAGCTCGGTGTAGTTCGGATCGCGGCCCAGGATCCCGACGATGCGCTGGTATTCGTCGGGCGTTAGGCCGTGCGAGGCGATGACTTCCGGCGTGATTTGCGGCTCCTGCATGAAGGTGGATTGTATCGGCGGCGGCGATGGTTTCTTGCGGCATCATGCGCACGTTCATCGCCGCGGCAGTGGCCGCTTTCCTCGCCCTTCCTCTGTCTGCACAGCAGTTCGACGTCAAGGCCCAGTCCCTGCCGAAGGACTTCAAGCCCGCCAATTTCGGCGAGGTGTACAAGACGCTCTCGTCCAACACGCCGGTCCCCGCCGGCCTGTACGTCTTCTCGATCGATCCGCTGATGGTGCGCGCCGATGAAAAAGGCATGACGAAGCTGACGTTCATGCTCGACGCCGTGCACGAGGGCCGGAACGACCTGAAATACGAGGGGCTGCTGACGCTTGCGTCCGATTCCGAAGGAAAGGGCTCGTTCCTCGGGCAGACGGTGTTCGGTGCGGTCGCCGAGGTGACGACGGATGAGACGCACCGCTGGGGTATTCGCGTGCCGAACAAGTCGCGGAACCGAGTGATCGAGTTCTCCATCCCGGTGAGTGCCGATGCGAAGGACCACCTCCGCTACTTCGCCGTTGCGGAGCTTGGGCCGAAGAGCACGCCGAAGCTGATGACGGACGACCTTCCGTCGTTCAAGAACGCCACCGGCACGAGCGCCAGCACGGCCACGCTCAACAATCCCGCCATCCATCGCGTCGTCGAGCACGCCGTGCCCGGCAGGGTGCGCGGCATCTGGATCTGGGACAGCAACACCGGCGCGATCGTCGGCAAGTACTCGCTCGGCGGTTCGGCGCTGAATCCCGACGGCACCGTCGCCAATCCCGCCGAAGGGATGAATCCCACAATGCTGGTGATGAGCATGCGCAGAGGCATGACCCAGGACGAAGTGCGCACGCATTTCGAGCCGCTCGAGCCGGTGATCTCGACCAAGGACGGCCAGGAGCGCTGGTCCTACCCCGATCTGAAGATCGACGTCTTCTTCACGGAGGGCAAGGTGTCCGCCGTCTACACGAAGGGCTCGCGAGACATCTGACCGTTACGGCGGTACGCTAGAGCAATGCACACGCTTGCATTGCTCTCGTTCTTCATCCTCGCCGATCCCGGTCACGCGCATCACGATCACGGCACCAACGCCGGGAAGGCGCACATCGAGACCTCGTGCAGCGAGGCCGCGCAGAAGGAAGTCGATCGCGGGCTCGCGATGATGCATTCGTTCTGGTACGCGCCGGCGGAGAAGGTGTTCCGCGGCGCGGCGGAGCTGGACGCCGATTGCAAGATGGCGTGGTGGGGCGCCGCGATGGCGAACCTGCACCCGATCTGGGCGCCCCCGACACCGAAGGAGCTGGAGCGGGGCAAAGAGGCCGCGGAGAAAGCGGCCGGTGCGAAGACGGAGCGCGAGCAGGCGTACATCGCCGCGATCAGCGCGTATTTCACGAGCAGCGAAGAGCATCCGGCGCGCATGCGCGCGTACGAGAGCGCGATGGCGAAGCTCGCCGCCGATTATCCGAAGGACCGCGAGGCGCAGATCTTCCACGCGCTCTCGCTCCTCGGCATCGCGTCGCCGAAGGACAAGACGTACGCGAAGCAGAAAGAGGCGGCGGCGATTCTGAACCGCATCCTGCCGGAAGAGCCCGAGCATCCCGGCATCGCCCACTATCTGATTCACAGCTTCGACTATCCCGATCTCGCCGAGCTGGCACTGCCGGCGGCGCGCGTCTACGCGAAGCTCGCGCCGGCGTCGCCGCACGCCGCGCACATGCCGTCGCACATCTTCACGCGCCTCGGCCTCTGGGACGAGTCGATCGCATCCAACCTCGACTCCGCCGCGAAGGCCCGCGCGCATGCGCCGGCGGGAACGACCGCGTTCGACGAACTGCACGCGGTCGATTACCTCGTGTACGCCTATCTGCAGGAAGGCAAGGTCGCCGAGGCGAAGAAGCTCGTGGACAAAGTGAATGCCGTGACGAAGGTCGACAATCCCGACCAATTCGCCGCGGCGCATGCGATCAGCGCGGCGCCGGCGCGCTACGCGCTGGAGCGGCGGGAGTGGAAAGAAGCGGCGGCGCTGACGGTGCCGGCGCTGATCAACTGGAGCAAAGTGCCGTACGCCGAGGCGAACATTCACTTCGCGCGCGGCATCGGCGCGGCGCGCTCGAATCAGCTCGACGTCGCCCGCGACGCGCTGGCGCGGCTGGCGGCGATTCAGAAGACGCTCGTGGAGCAGAAGAACGCCGAGTGGGCCGATCGTGTCGAGATTCAGCGCCTCTCGGTCGGCGCGTGGATCGCGCGCGCGGAGAACAAGAATGACGATGCGCTGCAACTGATGCGCGCGAGTGCCGAGCTCGAGTCGTCGACGGAAAAGCATCCGGTGACGCCGGGCGCGCTGATCCCCGCGCGCGAGCTGCTGTCGGAGATGCTGCTCGACGCGGGCAAGCGCGACGATGCGCTCGCCGAAGCGAAGCGCGTGCTGCATGACGCCCCGAATCGCAGGAACGCGATGGCGCTGAGCGCGAGAGCCGAGAAATAGTGTAACGATCGGGGGCCGAGCGTCACTATCAAACGTGGCCAGAATCAACGTCGATCTCGCGCGCCCCGTCTTCCCGGACGCGAATCGTGACTTCGACGTGCGCGTCTTCGAACTCCTCGAACGCGCGCTTCGGCCACTCGATCAGCTTCACGCCCGGGCCGGCCAGGAGCTCGGGGATGCCGATCTCCAGCCACTCGCGGCGGCTTTCGGAGAGGCGATAGCCGTCGATGTGAATGATCGGCGGCGCGCCGCGGCGCGGGTATTCGTGCACGATGGCAAAGGACGGCGACGCCACTTCGTGCGGGTCGGCGCCGAGCTCCGCGGCGATGACGCGCGCGAGAAACGTCTTGCCCGCGCCGAGGTCTCCGACGAGGTGCACGACGGCATCGGGGGCGAGCGTTTTGGCGATCTCGCGGCCGGCTTTTTCGGTATCGGACTCGGCCGCACAAACGTAGTGCATGGCGCGGATTTTAGGCGCACAATCCAGTCTCTAACCAACAAGGAGGCGTCTCATGGCGCGCAAAAAACCGGATCTCAATGAATTGAGGTTGTGTGTAGATCGTGTCGTTCCGACCGAGAACGCGATGGACGCGGCGGTGCTGGCGATGACCGAAAACAACGCCAACGAGCCGCCGCCGCTGATCATGCGTCCCGGCGCGCCGGTGCATCCGCTGGAGATGGCCCTGGCCACGCCGAAGCGCTGGAACAACGGCCGCAAGCTGCGCATCAAGTTCCTCGACGGCACGGCCAAACAGAAAAAGCAGGTGCAGAAGTACGCCGAGCGCTGGCTCGACTACGCGAACGTCGGCCTCGATTTCAATGGCGCCGCGGACGCGGAGATCCGCATCTCCTTCCGCCAGGCCGGTTCCTGGTCCGCCCTCGGCACGGACAGCCTGCTCACGAACGCGTTCCCGAAGAGCGAGCCGACGATGAATTACGGCTGGCTGCGCGACGACTCGACGGAGGCGGAGTGGCGCCGCGTCGTGCTGCACGAGTTCGGGCACGCGCTCAGCGCGATTCACGAGCACCAGAATCCGAAGGCCGGGATCAAGTGGAACCTCAACGAGGTGTATCGCGTGTTCAGCGGCCCGCCGAACTCCTGGAGCAAGGCCCAGATCGATTTCAACATCGTGCAGAAGTACAGCGTCGATCAGCTCAATGCGACCGATTTCGACGCGAAGTCGATCATGCTCTACGCGTTCTCCGGCACGCTGATCCAGGGCGGAAGACCGACGCGCAACAACACCGACCTTTCGACGCAGGACAAGCAGTTCATCGCCGAGATGTATCCGAAGCAGCAGCCGGTCGCGGCCGCGGCGCTCGAGTCGCTCGAGATCGCGGCGCCCGAGGCGGCGATGGCGGCACCGCGTCCGCCGGCGTACTTTGGGATCGAGCAGTTCCGCGAGGCGGCGGCGCGCATTCACAAGCTGCGCGCGCGCTGAATCGCGCGGGGAATCCGGTCGGCGACTTCGGTGGCGGCGAGGCCGATGTCGCCGATCTCCTCCTTGAGGAGGTCGCCCGCGAGGCCGTGCAGGTAGACGGCCGTGCACGCGGCGTCGAGGGGATCGGTGCCGCGCGCGAGCAGCGCGGCCACGACGCCGGAGAGCACGTCGCCCATGCCGCCGGTGGCCATGCCGGGATTGCCGGTGGGATTGACCCAGACGTGTCCGTCCGGCTCGGCGACGAGCGTCTGATGTCCCTTGAGCACGACGACGCAGTTGCACGCGCGCGCCGCGCCGCGCGCCGCGGCGATGCGATCGGCGTTGATCGAGGTCGTGTCGCCGCCCATGATCCGCGCCAGCTCGCCGGGATGCGGCGTGATGACGCGCGGCAGCCCGCGCGGATTGAGCTCGTTTGCACGAGACGCAAACGCGTTCAGCGCCGAGGCGTCGATGATCATCGGCAGGTCGATGGACGCGATCTGCTCGCGGATGGTGGCGTAGGACTGATCGTCGTCCGGTAAACCGGGACCGATCAAAACCGCTGTATACCGTGGAGCGGCGGGCTTTAGCCCGCCGGTTTCTGTCTTCGGCGGGCTAAAGCCCGCCGCTCCACGGGTCATCGCTTCGATGCATCCCGCGTGGACGAGTCTCGCGGTCTCGTCATCGGTCATCACCGTCACGAGTCCCGCGCCCGCGCGGATTGCGCCGCGCGCGCACATCACCGCGGCGCCGCTGCGTCCCGGCGAGCCGGCGATGGCGGCGACGTGGCCGTACGTGCCCTTGTGCGTGGCCGCGAGCCGCGGCGCGATGTGCGGCTGGATGCTCTTCGGCGTGATCAGCGCCAGCGGCACCGCCTCTTCCTCGACGGCGATGTCGGGAATCGAAATGTCGGCGACGATCACTTCGCCGCAGTAGAGCGCGGCCGGCTCGAAGATGTGGCAGAGCTTCGGCGCGGCGAACGTCACCGTCACTTCCGCCTGCACGCACGGCTCGAACGGCGTGCCCGTGGAGGCGTTCGCGCCGCTCGGGAGATCGATGGCCAGGACCGGGATGCGCAGCTCGGCGACGTCACGGATGACGTCCGCGTACACGCCGGCGGGCGCGCGGTTGAGACCCGTGCCGAAGAGCGCGTCGACGAGGAGGTCCGCGTCCGCGGCGTGGGCGAGGTCGTCGTAGATCGGGATGCCGAGGCGCTCGCAGATGAGGAGGTTGGTCAGCGAGTCGCCGGCGATTTTCGCGCGGTCGCCGATGAGGATCACGACCGGCACCACGCCGCGATTCTCGAGATGCCGCGCCACGGCGAAGCCGTCGCCGCCGTTCTGCCCCGTGCCGCAGACGATGGCCACCCGCTCGCTGTCCGGATAATGCGCGAAGATTGCGTCGACGACCGCGATCGCGGCGTTCTCCATCAGCACGATCGACGGCACGCCGAAGCGCTCGATCGCGCGGCGGTCGATGTTGCGCATCTGGTCAGCCGTCAGAATTTTCATCGCAGCGAATGCCCCTCCGCTTCGAATCGCTCGAGGTCTTCCACTGTATCAATGTCGTATCGCTCCGGCAGCACCGCGAGCGAGCGGCCGGTCGCGCGGATCTTTTCGAGCGTCTGCTGCTGCACAGCCGGCGTCCCCCAGTCGATGCCCATGAAAATCTCCGGATCGAAGGCGAGGGCGCGGCAGCCGATGAGGTAGTAGCCGCCGTCGGTTGCTGGGCCGAGCACGAACTCGCACGAGTCGAGGAGCGCGAAGGCGTGATCGATCAGCTCGCGCGGCAGCGACGGATCGTCGACGCCGATGGCGATGATTTTTTCCGTGCGGTGAAAGAAGAAGCGCTCCGAGAACGCCATGGACAGCCGCTCGCTGAGATCGCGGCCGGTCTGCATGGCCACGGCGTGATGCGCGAACGCGTGCCGCAGCGCTTCGCCGTTCGCGCTCGGCGTCGGCGCCCAGAGGAACTCGATCTCGGTGTCGGGCGTCGACTCGCCGATCGAGCCGATCAGCGCGCGCAGCATCGCCTCGTACACCGCCAGCGCACGCTCGTCGCCGATCGCCGCCGCGAGGCGCGTCTTCACCCGGCCGAGCTCCGGCAGCCGCGCGAAGACGAGGAGGCGTTGCGTTGGCGGTGGAACGATCGCGAACACGAGCGCCGAGTATAGTTCGCGCCATGCGCGCGATCGCTCTGATGACCGACTTCGGCACGCGCGATCCGTACGTCGCGGTGATGAAGGGCGTGATCGCGTCGCGCACATCCGCGCCGCTGCACGACCTCACGCACGAGATCGCGCAGTTCGACGTCGCCGAGGCGGCGTGGTTTCTGAAAACGGCCGCGGCGCACTGGCCGGATGGGACGATCTTCGTCTGCGTGATCGATCCGGGCGTGGGGACGGAGCGGAAGATCGTCGCGCTCGAACGCGGCGGAAAGATTTTTCTGGCGCCGGACAACGGGTTGTTGACGTTCATCGGCGAGGGAACGATTCGGTCCGTGGAAAACGCATCGCTCTTTCTGCCGGGCGGCAGCAACACGTTCCACGGGCGCGATCGCTTCGCTCCCGTCGCCGCGGCGCTCGCGAACGGGTTGCCGCTTGCGGAAGTCGGTCCGCGACTCGAGCGCATCCGGACGCTCGTCTACGAACCGCCGTCGTACGGCGAGCGGACGTATGGCACGATCGTCGGCATCGATCGCTTCGGCAACGCCATCACGGACGTCGAGCGCGCGCGGATTCCGTACGACGCGTTCGCGTTGCACGTGCACGGCATCGTCATCGACCGCATCGAGACGAATTACGGCGACGCGGGGCCGGGGCCGTTTCTGATCGTGGGCTCGACGGGATGCGTCGAAATCTCGATCGCCGGCGAGAGCGCGGCAGAACGCTTGCAGATCCGGCGGCTCGAACGGGTGGAGCTATGGAGAAGCGACGGTGGGTCATCGCATGTCTGATCGCTGCCGCGTGTCATTCCGCTGAGCCGCCGGCGCCCGATCACGTGGCGGAGTACCGCGCCGCCGCGGTCGAGCGGCGCAGCGGCGTCTATCCGTTCGTCTACGACCGCAACGGCGGACCGCTTTCGAAGAACGCGGATTTCGCATCCATCAATACGTTCCTCGCCTCGACGCGCGTCGGCCTCCACGAGCGGATCCGGACGACGCTCGACCCGCGCGTGCAGCGCGCCGCGTTGACCGCGCTCGCCGACTACAAAGGCTCGCTCGTGGCCATCGATCCGCGCACGAACGAGCTGCTCGCGATCACCTCGTCCGACGCGCTCACACATCAATACGAGCCGGGCTCCGTCATCAAGACGCTCACGCTTCTCACCGCGCTGTCGAACGGCGCGAACGTGCAGTTTCCCTACGAATGCAAAGGATGGCTCGACATCGACGGCCGCCATTTCGGCGACTGGCATCCCGGCGGCCACGGCACGCTCGCGGATCTCGACGAAGCGCTCGCGCAGTCGTGCAACGTCGTCTTCGCCGACATCGGATTGAAGGCCGGTCTCGATCGCCTGACGGCGCTTCACAAAAGCGCCGGCTTCGACGGCGACGCGGATTTCGGCTTCTTCAAAGTGCCGCTCGGAAAAACGATCGGCCCGATCTTCAACGACTTCGAGACCGGCTTCTACTCGATCGGTCTCGTGCACGAGTCCGCAACCCCGCTCCACCTCGGCATGCTCGCGTCCATGCTCGCCAACCGCGGCGCCTTTGCCGCCACGCCGCGTCTGGTCGTGGCGCGCCGCGCCTTCGTCGGGACGTCGCTCGGTCCTCCGCCGCAGCCGCCGGTGCGGCAGCTCGTGCCGCGCGACGTCGCGGAGCGCGTCGTCACCGCGATGCAGGCCGTGGTCACGCGCGAGAAGGGAACGGGACGCCGCGCCGCGGTCGACGGAACGACGCTCGCGCTGAAGACCGGAACCGCGGGAACGCGCGAAGCCGGCTACGACGCGATCATCATCGCCTTCACGCCGGCCGAACAGCCGCGCATCGCGTTCGCGCTGGTGCTGGAGAACGCCGGCTCCGCCGAGCTCGCGGCCGCGAAGGTCGCGCACGATTTCATCACCCACTTATAATCGCTGCGATGTCGGCGAAAGACCGGCGCAAGTCCGAGCGCACGCCCACTGCATCGATTCCGGTGCAGCTCTCCGACGTGAACGGTGAGCTCATCGATCTCAGCCTGCACGGCGCCGCGGTCATTCATCGCTCGCCGGTGAAAGCGGGATCGTCGGCGACGCTGATCTTCCCGAGCTACGGCGGCATCTACATCCCGTGCGAAGTGCTGCGCTCGATCGTGCAGGTGCGCCGCGGCGAGAAGGGCTCCGAGTACGTCTTCCGCACGGCGATCGAGTTCAACGCCATTCCCGCGGATCAGGAGCAGCAGCTGAAAGAGTTTCTCCAGATTCAGATCAAGCGTCTGGAGGAGAAGCAGCGCGAGATCCGGAATACTCACTGAAGATCCCCATCTCCACCCGCCGTTTCACGTCCGTGAATCCCGCCGCGCGCAGCGCGTCCATGATGACGTCCGGCCGCACGCAGTCGCGCGTCGTGTCCCAGTAGTAGCGGAGCATTTCCGCGGCCCGCGCGTTGCGCGAGCGGATGCGCATCGCCGCCGGCACGATCGTGCCCATGTACAGGCCGAGCAGCGCGCGCGGGATGCGACGTTCGGGCGCGGTGATCTCGAGGATGAGAATGCGTCCGCCCGGACGCAGCGCGCGGTGGCATTCCTCGAACGCTCCGCGGAGATCGGCGAAGTGGCGCAGCGCGAAGCCGATGCTCACGGCATCGAACGAGCTCGCGCGAACGGGAATCCGCTCCGCCGCGCCCTGCACCTTCGGGCTCTGCATCACGCCCGAGACCAGCATGCCGATGCTCGGGTCGACGCCGACGATGTCGTTCGTGATCTCCTCCGCCGCGCGCGCGACGACGCCCGTGCCGGTGGCGAGATCGAGCAGACGCATGCCCGGCTTCAATCCCGCGCGCTTCAGCGCCTCGCGGCGATACCAGTGGCCGGAGCCGAAGGACATGAAGCGAACGGCCCAGTCGTACCACGGCGCGGTCTCATCGAAGATCTCGCGCACGTACTCCTCCCGTCGGGAAGGGTCGTCGTAGTACTTGGAAAGTGGGGGATGCGGGATGACTGGTTTCATCGGATGAATTTCGCGGGCTCTCTTCGCCACCGCTGCGCGATCGGCATGTCTCGTCCGCTGCCGAATGCTTTCTCCGACACGCGGATGGTCGGCGCGGCCTGGCGGCGTTTGAATTCGGAGCTGTCGACCATTTTCAAAATGCGCTCGACGAGTCTCTGCTCGAAGCCGGCGGCGACGATCTCGTCGACTTCCTTCCATTCCTCGATGTACAGCTTGAGAATTCCGTCGAGCACGTCGTAGGGCGGGAGCGTGTCCTGGTCTGTTTGATTCGGGCGCAGCTCGGCCGAGGGAGGTTTCGTGATCGTCGACTGCGGGATCACTTCGCGCTCGCGGTTCAGCCACTTCGCGACGCGGTAAACCATCGTCTTGTACACATCGCCGAGGAGCGCGAGGCCGCCACACATGTCGCCGTAGAGCGTGCAGTAGCCGACGGCGAGCTCGGACTTGTTGCCGGTCGACAGCACCATCGCGCCGGTGCGGTTCGACCAGGCCATGAGGATGTTGCCGCGGATGCGCGCCTGCACGTTCTCGTTCGTCGTGTCGAATTTGCTCTCGTTGAACAGCTTGTCGAGCGCGCGCTCGTACGGCGCGTAGATGCCGGAGATCGGCACGATGTGAAAGGCGATGCCGAGGTTTTTCGCGAGCGACCGCGCGTCGTCGACCGAATGCTGCGACGAGAACTGCGACGGCATGGCGATGCCGGTCACGTGCTGCGCGCCGAGGGCCTCGACCGCGATCGCGGCGGTGACGGCGGAGTCGATGCCGCCGGAGAGGCCGATCACGACGTCGGAGAAACCGCACTTGCGGATGTAGTCGCGCAGGCCGAGGATCAGCCCGCGGCCGATCTCCTCGTCCTTTTCCATCGCCGCGATCGAGTCGCACGGCGCGCCGGTCAGCGGCACGATGGACGAATGCTCCTCGAACGCCGGCGCGCAGAAAATTGTCTGCCCGTTTGCGTCGAACACGATCGACGAGCCGTCGAACAGCAGCTCGTCGTTGCCGCCGATCTGATTCACGTACACCAGCGGCACGCGATAGTGCGCGGCGATGCGCGAGAAGATCTCCCAGCGCGAGCGGCGCTTGCCGGCGTTGAACGGCGACGCCGAAATGTTCAGCAGCACCTCCGCGCCCTGCCGCGCCAGCTCTTCCACCGGATTGCGGCAGTAGAGTTTCTTCTCGAAGATCTCGTCGTCGTACCAGTAGTCCTCGCAGATCGACACGCCGACTTTCTTGCCGGCGATCTCGACGATCGACACGTGATGCGCCGGCTCGAAGTAGCGCAGCTCATCGAACACGTCGTACGTCGGCAGCAGATTCTTGTGCTGCTCGAGAATGATCTTTCCGCCGCGCGCGACGATCGCCGCGTTGTGCAGCGGCTTCCCGCACCACATCGTGTTGCGCACCGGGCATCCGAAGATGAGCGTCGTCTCGCCCGTCATCGCGGCGAGCGCCTCCTTCACCTCGGTCATCGCGTCGACGAAAAACGAACGGTCGAGCAGATCACGCGGCGGATAGCCGGTGACCGCGAGCTCCGGCACCAGCACCACGTCCGCGCCCGCGCTCACGCCGTCGTCGTACGCGCGCCGGATCAGCTCGGCGTTCGCGGAGAGCGCGCCGACGGTGGGGTTGATTTGTCCGATGTAGACCTTCATAGGTGGTGACGCGCCGTTCACAAACTATTTTGTTAACCCAGGCTAACTTCCGCATCGATGCTGCGTCTTTAGCCATTGAAACGACAAGCTATCTCACTTCCCGTGCGAGAGGAAACAGATGCAGCACAAACGCCATCGCCTCGCCTTGCCCCTCATCCTTTTAAACATCATCTTCGCCGCGGTTGTTCGCGCGGAGGAAACGAAGCCGCGTCCGGCGTATCAGGCCGTCCGTGCTACCAAGCCGCCCGTCCTCGACGGCGATCTCTCCGACGAAGCGTGGCAGAACGCTCCGGAGATCACCGGTTTCACGCAGCGTGATCCGAACGAAGGACAGCCGGCCACGCAGCAGACGAAGGTGCGCATCGTCTACGACGATGACGCGATCTACTTCGGCGCGCTGATGGAAGACAGCGGCAAGGCCACGCCGCTGCTGGCGCGCCGCGACGCGGACCTCAATAACGGCGACTACATCCGCATCAGCATCGACTCGCAGCACGACCGCAAGAACGGCGCGGCGTTCGTCATCAATGCCTCGAACGTGCAGATGGACATGACGCTGTACAACGACATCTACGACGACACCAGCTGGGACGCGGTGTGGGACTCGGCCGCGAAGATCGTGCCGCAGGGCTGGATCGCCGAAGTGCGGATTCCGTACTCGCAGCTCCGCTTCCCCGACAAGCCGGTGCACGTGTGGGGCTTCAACGTCAGCCGCTGGAACGCGCGCCTGCACGAGAGCACGCGCCTCGTCTTCTCGCCGAAGACCGAAAGCGCGTTCATCTCGAGGTTCGCCGACCTCACCGGCATCGAAGGCATCAAGCCGAAGCGCGCCTTCGAGATCGTGCCGTACGGCGTCGCCCGCAACGACCTCCACTCGAAATTCGACAATCCCTTCATCCAGTCGTCGTCGCAGGCGATGGATGCCGGCGTCGACGTGAAGTACGGCCTGACGTCGAGCCTCACGCTCACCGGCACGATCAATCCCGACTTCGGTCAGGTCGAAGTCGATCCGGCGGTCATCAACCTCTCGCAGTTCGAGACGTTCTTCCCCGAGAAGCGGCCCTTCTTCACCGAAGGCGCGAGCATCTTCAACTTCGGCGAGGGCCCCGCGAACAGCCGCTGGGGCTTCAACATGCGCTTCCCGACGTTCTTCTACTCGCGCCGCATCGGCCGTCAGCCGCAGGGCTTCGTCGATCCGCAGTTCATCGAGGGCCTGAGCGAGACCGGCATCACCAGCACCGAGTTTGTGGACAGTCCCACTCAGACGACGATCCTCGGCGCGGCCAAGATCACGGGCAAAATCGGCAACGGCTGGACGATCGGCGTGCTCGACGCGCTCACCGACGATGAGCGTGCGTGGTACAGCGCCGGCTCGTTCGTCGGACAGCAGACTGTCGAGCCGATGACGAACTACTTCGTGGCCCGGGCCATGAAGGAGTACGGCAAAGACTCCCGCGTCGGCTTCCTGCTCACGTCGACGAACCGCAAGCTCACGGACAACCTCGATCCGGTGCTGCGGCAGAACAGCTACTTCGGCGGCGTCGACGGCTACACGCTGTTCAAGGACAAGACCTGGATCCTGGAGTGGCTCGGCGGCGGAACGCTGGTCGAGGGCTCGCGGGAAGCGATCGCCTCGACGCAGCTCAATGCCGCGCACTACTACCAGCGGCCGGATGCGTCGCACGTCGAATTCGATCCGGCGCGCACGTCGCTCAACGGCTGGATGAGCCGGGTCATGTTCGCGAAGCAGACAGGGAAGTGGCGCCCGAACCTGCAGGTGCAGGTGCTCTCGCCCGGCGTCGAGCTGAACGACGTCGGCTTCCTGCCGCGCGTCGATGCGATCTCGACGCACGCGGTGCTGCACTACCAGGATACGGATCTCAAGAAGCACACGCGCGAGGTCAGCGCGTGGGTCGGCAAGTGGCAGAACTTCAACTTCGACGGCGACCTGACCGGCAACGGCCTGAACTCGAGCCTGTACGTTCTGTTCAAGAACTACCTCTGGATCGGCGCGTGGGCGGGCGGGAAGGCGCGCACGATCGACGATCAGCGTACGCGCGGCGGTCCGCTGGGGATCAGCCCGGCCAATCGCTTCCTCGGCGCCGAGTTCGGCACCGACAGCCGCAAGAAGTTCTACTTCTACGTCGGCGCCGAGACGGTGCCGATCGACGACGGCGGTCATTCGACCACTGTCTGGCACACGCTCACCTATCGCCCCTCGCCGTCGCTCCGCCTCTCGCTGTCCCCGACGTTCAGCGACAGCCGGACGGTTGCGCAGTACGTGACGACCCAGCAGGACGCGGACTACCAGCCGACGTACGGCAACAAATATGTCTTCGCCACGCTCGATCAGAGGTCGCTCGAGCTCGGCATGCGCGCGGAGTGGACGATCAACTCGCGGCTGTCGGCGCAGCTTTACCTGCAGCCGTTCGTCGCCAGCGGGCACTACGACGACTTCAAGTATCTGACGCGCCCCCGCGACGACGACTACACGCCGATCGCCAGCGTCGGCTTCAATCCCGACTTCAACTTCCGCAGCGTGCGCGGCAGCGCCGTCGTGCGCTGGGAGTTCCGCCCCGGCTCCGCGCTGTACGTCGTGTGGAACGAGAACCGCTCCGACGTCGCCCCCGTCGGCGACTTCCGCGTCCGCCGCGACTTCTCCGCCCTGCCAAACGCGCCGAGCGAGGATGTGTTTTTGGTGAAGTTTTCGTACTGGCTGCCCATCTGATCCAGTGGAGCGGCGGGCTTCAGCCCGCCGTCACGTTTCGGCGGGCTGAAGCCCGCCGCTCCACTGCTCTCATATAATCCGGCCCATGTCCGACGACTTCGGCACCATCAGCATCAACCGCGCAAAGTTCGCGCGGCATCGCGAGGCGCTGCAGAAGCTGGCCGCGGACGCGCCGACCGAGCATCTGGCCAACGAATACCGCCGTCTCCTCGGCGAGATCGACGCGCAGATGCTGAACGTCGAGCCGGTCCGCAGCACCGATGCCGGCATGCGCCCGCTCGTCACCGGTCCCGCAACCAACGGCGACGAGAGCTTTGCGTACGATGAACCGCCGCGCAGCGGCTCCGGCGCCCGCGTGGTGCTCATCATCGCCGCGGCGCTGATCGCCCTCGCCGTCATCGCCGGCTTGATCTGGATGGCGAGCCGCGACCGCAACGAGCCGGGCGAAGTCGTCGAGCAAACGACGACGGCTACCACCTCGACGACCACCACCACCGCCGCGCCGGACACCGTCGCGGAACCGGTCATCACCAGCATCCTTTCCGCGACGCCGGCGTCGCACGACTACGGCACCATCCGCAAAGGCACGCGCGCCACGCGGCAGTTCGAAGTGCGCAACGCGAGCGACGAGCCCGTCACCATCAGCGTCGCCCGCTCCGCCTGCCGCTGCCTCTTCTACGAATACCGCAGCGCCGTGCCGCCGAAGGGGAAGGAGACCGTCACGGTCACGATCGACGGCGCGCGCGCGAAGGCCGGCGCGCTGCAGGAGACCGTGAAGGTGACGAAGAAGAACGACCCGAGCGTCGAGACGTCGTTCGAGGTGGCGGCGAACATCCAGTGAACGGCGAGCGCGGGGTCTTCTGCAATCGAACGCTGAACATGCGCTCGATCCGCGCCATCGGCTACGACATGGATTACACGCTGATCCAGTACGACTCCGCGATCTGGGAGACGCTGGCCTATCAGTACGCGAAGGATTCCCTGCTCGCGAAACAGTGGCCGGTCGCCGAGCTCACGTTCGATCCCCACAACGTCACCCGCGGCCTCATCATCGACGTGCAGCTCGGCAATCTCGTGAAGTCGAACCGCTTCGGCTTCGTGAAGAAAGCGGTGCACGGCACGAAGCCGGTGTCGTTCGACGAGCAGCGCAAGATTTACGCGCGCACGGTCGTCGATCTCCACGACGCGCGCTGGATCTTTCTCAACACGCTCTTCTCGCTGTCCGAAGGTTGCCTCTTCGCGCAGCTCGTCGATCTGCTCGATCAGCACCTGCTTCCCGGAGTCCTCGGCTACGAGGATCTCTATCGCCAGCTGAAATCGGCGATGGATTCCGTGCATGCGGAAGGGCGCTTGAAAGCGGAGATCCTCACGTCGCCGGAGCGCTTCGTCATGCGCGATCCCGACGTCGTGGCCGCGCTGCTCGATCAGAAACACGCCGGCAAGAAGCTGCTGCTGATCACGAACTCCGAGTGGGCCTACACCTCGGCGATGATGTCGTCGACGTTCGATCCGTTCCTGCCCGCCGGCGGCTGGCGCGCGCTGTTCGACGTCGTCATCGTCGGCGCGCGGAAGCCGGAGTTCTTCACCACGAAAAGCCCGCTCTTCGAAGTCGTGACGGACGAAGGCCTGCTCAAGCCGATCGTCACCGGCCTTCGCGAGAACGCCGTCTTCCTCGGCGGGAGCGCCGCGCATGTGGAGCAATACCTCGGCGTTTCCGGCTACGAGATCCTCTACGTCGGCGATCACATGTTCGGCGACGTGCACGTGACGAAGGACGTGCTGCGCTGGCGCACGGCGCTGATCCTGCGCGAGCTCGAGGACGAGATCCTCGCGCAGCGAAACTTCACCGAGTCCGAGCAGCGGCTCGGATTTCTCATGTCCCAGAAGCACGAGCTCGAAGCCGAGGCCTGCGCGATTCGATTGGACCTGCAGCGCAGACGCATCCGCTACGTGCGCTCGACGCGCGGCGGCCCGGCCCTGCGCGATCTCAGCAAGCGTCTCGGCGAGATCCGCGTGCTGACGGACCAGCTCGACGAGGAGATCGCTCCGCTCGCCCGCTCCGCGGGCACGGTCTTCAATCCGAACTGGGGCCCGCTCATGCGCGCCGGCAACGACAAAAGCCACCTCGCCAACCAGATGGAGCGCTACGCCGACATCTACACCTCGCGCGTGTCGAACCTGATGTCCGTCACGCCGTTCGCGTTCCTGCGCGCCCCGCGCGGCAGCCTCCCGCACGACCCCACCGCCCCCGGCGGCAAGATGGATGCGACGCAGAATGACAATCCGATCACGTAGCTGGCTGCTCATTCTCTGCGTCGTCCTGCCGCTGCACGCGCAGACGCCGCCTTTACAGAAGATGCTCGCCGGCGCGAAGGAGCAGGTCGGCAAGACGCGCTCGTACGATCCGTCGTACCGCAGCATCTCTTATCCCAATGGCGACGTCCCGCTCGAGACCGGCGTCTGCAGCGACGTCATCATCCGCGCCTTCCGCAACGCCGGCATCGACCTGCAGGTGCTCGTGCACGAGGACATGAAGCGCAACTTCTCCGCGTATCCGAAAAAGTGGGGCCTGCGCCGGACCGACACGAACATCGATCACCGCCGCGTCTTGAATCTCGCGACGTTCTTCCGCCGCAAAGGCCGCGCCGTGACCGGCGACTACAAGCCCGGCGACATCGTGACGTGGAACCTGACCCCGACCCTCCCGCACATCGGCATCGTCTCGGATGTGAAGCGCGGCAACCGCTACCTCATCGTCCACAACATCGGCTCGGGGGCGAAGATCGAGGACATGCTGTTCGATTACGAGATCACGGGGCATTACCGGTGGTTCTGAACCGCCGCGTTGAACACGTCCGCCTGCTCGTAATTCGATAAATGCGCGGCGTTCGGAATCCGCACCAGCGTCGCGTTCGGAATCGCCTTCGCCATCCGCTCCGCATCTGCCGGCGGCGTGATCGCGTCTTCTTCGCCGACAACCACGAGCGTGGGCACGCGCAGCGTAGGCAGGAGCGCTGACGAGTCGGGGCGATTGGCCATCGCCCGCAGCGCGGCGATCACGCCTTCGCTCGAAGACGACAT
>DATFHJ010000212.1:0-12037 GCA_035248585.1 Thermoanaerobaculia bacterium | reverse complement strand
CTGTTTCGTCGTCGGACAAGCTGCTCATCGCGGCGGATCGCCTCGCGGCCGAAGGCAAACACGCCGAGGCTGTGAAGCTGTACGAAGAGGCGCTCGCGAAAGCGGCGAAGGGCTGGAAAAAGTACGGCCGCACGGCGGAGTCGATGCTGTTCTCGATGTCGATGTCGGACATGAACGAGCAGTGCGCGCAACGCGCGCTCGCGATCTACCCGCGCGTGAAGGGCTCGCCCTCGGCGGCGAACGTCGCCGCGACGGGCCTCGGCTGCGCGACGTCGATCAAAGGCTCGCCGCTCGTCGAGAAGCTGGAGAAATACACGCGCGAAGTGTTCGACGATCCGAAGATCGTCCTTTCGGGCGACGATCGCTCGGGTCTCTACATCGCGCTGATCGACGCCCGGGACACGGCGGGCGACGAAGACGGCGCGATCGAGCTGAAGAAGCAGTGGGCGGCGTTCCTCGAGAAGGTCGCGGCCGAGGCGAAGACCGCGGAGCAGCGCGCGGTCTACGACTCGCACCGTCTCAGCGCCTACCTCGACCTCGGCATGCCGGAAAAGGCGATCCCGATGCTCGAGCAGTCGCAGCGTGATTTCCCGAACGACTACAACCCGCCGTCGCGGCTCTCGCTCGCGTACAAGGCGCTGAAGGAGTACGACAAAGCGCTCGCCGCCAACGACCGCGCGCTGGCGAAGGTGTACGGCCCGCGCAAGCTGACCGTGCTCACCACACGCGCCGACATCCTGATGGAGAAGGGCGACAAGGAGGGCGCGCGCGCGACGATCGCGCTGGCAATCGAGTACGCGAAGTCACTCCCCGAGGGGCAGCGCAGCGAGCGAAGAATCGCGTCGCTGCAGAAGCGGCTGGAATCGATTCAGTAAGAACAGCGCGATCACGGCGAGGAGCGTTCCCGCCGTGATCGCGCGCCCGATCACGAACCCGCGCGGCCAGTACCTCAGCAGGAGTCGGTGCTTCCCCCGCGGCACGTGCACCGAGACGAAGGCGTGATTCGCGATCTGCGTCTGAAGCCGCTTGCCGTCGACATACGCGCGCCATCCCGGCCAGGCGGCGATCGAGGTCACGATCCAGCCGTCGCTCTGCATGTTGGCGTCGATGACGTAGCCGAGCTTTTTTTCGCGAATCGTGAGTGTGCCGGGACCGTTCGCGCGCTCGTACGATTCGCCCGCGGATTCGATCCACGCGCGCTCGCTAAAGTCGGTCGCGTTCCTCATCTCCTCGAGTGCATTGCCGCCGACGCGGACCGTTCGTGGGACGAACACGCGTTCTAGCGCGCGCGTGTTCTCGAGGAGGACGGAGCCGCGCTGCCGCGCTACTTCGCGCCAGCCTTCATGCGGCGGCTCGCGGTCCCAGGTGATGACGTAGCGGACGTTGAGGAACGAGAGGAACGGCCGCGTGAAGTCGTCGATGCGGTTGAACCACACCGGCTGCTCGACGCACCAGAGCGGATAGGTCTCGCGCAGGCGCAGCATCGTCAGCGCGGAGTAGCCGCGGATGTCTTCGAGCTCGTACATCGTGCTAGTGGCGGGATGAAACGCGAGGCCGTGGCCGGCGATGCGAAATGGCTTCCGCGCCTGTTTCAGCGGCTCGAGAATCGGAATCGGCGGATAGGCCTGCCGCTGCGCGAAGCTCTTGTAGACGTCGCCGACCGACAGCGCGCGCTGCGCGATCAGCAGGCCGAGGAGCAGCGGCACGCGTCGCGTGCAGAAGATCGCGGCGATCAGAAACGCGATTTCGGCGACGACGACGTAGCGGCCGAAGAAGACTTGATCGTGGCTGATGTCCGGCGCGCGAAGGAGCCACGCATTTCCGAGGGCAATGCACACGGCGACCATGGCGAGCGTAACTACCGCGGCGCGGTCGCCGCCGCGGCGGCAGATTTCTTCGACGCCGAGGGCCGCGAGGATGACGAGAAAGAACGCGGCGGCGGCGCTGATGCGATCGGGAAGGGCGATGTCGAAGAGCGGGATGTGCGCGATCAGAGTGGCGAGCGGTTTCCACTCCGCGCCGAGGAGCATCGCCAGCGCGGCCATCGAGGCGAAGAACCACGTTTGTCGCGAACGGATCCGCCAGATCGCGTAGATCGCGAGCGCGAGGATGATGCTCCCCGCCGCGCCGTTGGTGTGCGACGGCGGCGCCGTCGACGACAGCTTCCACTCACGGCCGTACAGCCACGGGAAGGCGTTCGTCGCCAGACGCGCGAGCACGTGCTGCGCGGGAATGCCGATCGATGTGTCCTCGAAGCGATCGCGATGCGCGAACTCCATCGAATGCGGCAGCGCTTCGACGAACGGCAGGAGATGAATCGCGGAGAGGAGCAGCGCGAGCACGCCGGCGGCGACTGCGCCGCCGATCATGCGACCCGCATTCGCCCGGCGCAGTTCGAAGAGTCCGTACAGCATCGCCGTGAAGATGACGTACAGCGCGGACTCGGGATGGCCCGCGGCGAGCAGCGCGGTGAAGGCGAACGTCAGCAGCGCGATGCCGCGCCGCGTGGCGATCCGCGCGACGCCGAGAAACACCAGCGGCGCCCAGGCCCACACGACGCCCATGGCCACGAGGAGGAACATCACCAGCGTGCTCGCGAAGGCCCAGCCCGCGGCGGCGATCATCGCCGCCGCTTCGCGGCATCCGAGCTCGCGCGCGAAGAGGAACGCCGTCAGCGCGGCGATCAGCAGCGTGATCGCGGCGTGGAAGGTGAAGCTGAGCGCCGCCGGCAGGAGGCAGGCGATCCAGGTGATGGGCCACGTCACCGAGGCTTGCTCGCCGCCGAGGAGCGGCTCGCCGGCGAATGTGAACGGAGTCCAGAGCCCCCACTCCCCGCGCGCGAGCGACCACTGCGTCGCTTTGCGCCAGGGGATGAATTCGAGGTAGACGTCGGTGTGAATGCCGCTGCTCACGCGCTCGATCCCGTACTGTTCTTTCATCCAGTTGAGGGGGATGTGGTCGTACGGCAGATCGACCGGCGCGAGGACGCGGCTGGCGACGAGGGCATATCCCGTCAGCACGAGCGGCAGCAGCAATAAAAGCGCCGCGGCCCATTTCGAGAGCGGGCGGACGAAGCGGTGCGCGAGCGCGAGGAGCGCCAGCGCGGTGAGGATGTAGAGGATCAGCGCCACGCGTACTTGGCAATCGTATACACGATCCACCACCCCGCCTTCACGACGCCGCTCACCGTCCCGCTGATTTTCGACTTGCCGATTCTCTTTCGGTAGGTCACCGGCACCTCGACGACGCGCGCGCCGACCTGCAGCGCGCGGATCTGCATCTCGACCGTCCAGCCGTAGCGGCGGTCGCGCATACCGATGCGGTCGAGGAGCTCGCGGCGGATGGCGCGGAACGGACCGAGGTCCGTATAGCGGTGGTGATAGATCGCGGCGATGAGGCGAGTCGCGAGCCAGTTGCCGAAGCGCTGCTGCGGCGTGAGTGCGCCTCGCTCGACATGCTTTCGCGATCCGATCACGAGATCGGCTTCGCCTTTTTCGATCGGCGCGAGGAGTCGCGGGATCTCGGCGGGATCGTCGGAGCCGTCGGCATCCATGAACAGGACGATCTCCGTGTCCGCCGGCAATTTTTCGAGCGCCCCGGCGCAGGCCGCGCCATAGCCGCGCTCGGCGACATGAACGACGGTCGCCCCCCTCCCCCTTGCGACCTCGGCCGTCCCATCGCGGCTGCCGTTGTCCCCGACGATGACGTGGCGCACGATGTTGCGCGCGACGCCATCAAGGAGGGCGCCGATGGCACTCTCCTCATCAAGGGCGGGGATGATCAAGGCAACTTTCACCCTGAAAACATATCAGGCCGGCCACAAACACATTGGGCCGCCTTTCGGCGGCCCAATGCGAGGGGTCCGGTAAAGTGGCATGTTGTCACGACCTAGTGGGGGGTCGTGTGGTCAGCCGTGGGTGATCGAGAGAGAGAGATTCGCAGGCCCCGCGACTTTTGTCAGATCCGCTTCGGAGAGCTGCCTACCCTCACCGAACCCGTGGAGCATGATACTGCATTCGATCCGTCCTGTCCACACTTCCTTCATTACAGACCCTCATAGTTCCCTTTTGGGGCGCTTCAGGATCGCCGGACGAGCTTCCGGGCGAAGTATCCGGCACCACCCAGACCGACCAGCGCCGCCACGATCGTGAGCACCCGGTCCGTGGTGTCGAAGATCCGCGGGTACCGGATCAGGTTGAGGATCAGGACGAAGCTGACGACGAGATAGAGGCCGATGCGGACGGTGTAGAGGATCTGGGACGGCCGGCGGGCGCGGATCGTGTCGCTCCAGAGAATCCAGAGCATGACCGTCAGCGTGGCGATGGCCATCAGGCCCGGGCTCATCATCGAAGGGTGTCGTACTCCTCCGGTTTGTACCCGAAAACGACCTTGTTCTTGCCGAGCACGAGCGGCCGGCGGATGAGGTTCGGGTCGTCGAGCATCATGGCGATGGCCTCGGATTTCGAAGGCTTGTTCTCGCCGAGGTTGCGCTCTTTGTAGGCGGGACTGCGGGGGTTCAGCACGGCGTCGAGGCCGTGCTCGTCGATGAGCCGCGAGAGCAGCTCACGAGAGGGACGTTCTTTCGCCAGATCGTGCCGCACCAGTTCGTATCCGCGACCTTCCAGGTCGGCCACCGCTTTGCGGCAGCTCGTTCAACTCGGCTTGAGATAGACCTCGAGTTTCTTCGTCATCCTTTTCGTACCCACCATGCGTCGGCGTTCGCCGCGGCCGGCTTGGGCGCCGGCTGCGCGTATTTCGGTGCGAGTTCTTCGATCATGCACTGGACGTCGGGCGTGCAACTGCCGCCGCACTGGCCGGTCGTGGCCGTCGTGCGCGAGGCGACCTGGTTCAGCGTGTGCGCTCCCTCGCGGATGGCACGCTCGATCGTCCTGTATTTGATGTTGTTGCAACGGCAGACGGTCTTGAGGCCGCGGATCGCGGGGTGCAGCGGTTCATCGGAGTCGTGGGAATCATCCATTCCGCCCGCCCTTAACACCACCACCCGGACCCGGCTTCCCGATCTGCGGCCGCGGCCGCGCCGCCGACTGCGACGGCGCCGAGACCGGCAACTTCAGCTTCGGGAGCGAGCGCGAGAGCGAGAACGCACCGCTGGCCGAACGCTGCTTGCCGACCTTGGGACTTTTCATGCACCTATCGTAGCGGGTTTGCGAGGCGGAGGGGAGGGCGGGGGCGGGAGGGCAGAGGGCGGAGGGCAGAAGGCAGAAGGCAGAAGGCAGAAGGCAGAAGGCAGAAGGCAGAAGGCAGAAGGCAGAAGGATGATAGCCGCCCTCTGCCCTCCGCCCTCCGCCCTCCGAATCAAGGTAGAATCCCCCCGCCCGCCGCAGGAATTTTGATGCGGAGGGTGCGTTAGCGATCCTGCTTCCAACTTCGTGGGGCCGTAGCTCAGTTTGGGAGAGCGCCTGAATGGCATTCAGGAGGTCGTGAGTTCGATCCTCATCGGCTCCACCAATTCCACGACATCATCCAACGGCGGCCGAGAGGCCGCCGTTTTCGTTTCCCTCGGGAAAACGCGCGGCGCGTCACTCCTATCAGCAAACCTGATCGGAGAGAGTCATGAGCGTTACGGATGCTGCGCCTCCGCCGGCTATCGCCGGGACCGGGGATGCGGAAACAATCACCACGGAGAATGACCTGCCGGATGTTCCCTGTCCTCACTGCCGGCAGACGGTTCCCGCGAAGGCACGAAAGTGCACGAAGTGCGATGAATGGGTCCGTGGATGGCGCAGCGTCACGCCGCTCAGCGAGACCGCGCTCTCCCTCCTCCTCGGGCTGATCTCGGTCATCTCCATCATCGGACCGAAGGCGATCGAGTGGATCTGGCCGGACTCCGAAACGACCGTTTCCATCGCCACCGCCGACGGAACCGACCTGCTCGTCGACATCTCGAACACCGGACGGCGGCCGTCGGTCGTGCGGTCCTACTCCATTTCCTTCGACAACTCGCTTTTCCCTCCCTCGACCATCATGGGATTACGGGAAGGGAAATCGGTGTATGGCGCCGATCTCCACGACGTCGTCAGGCTCAACGCGCCGCAATTCTCGATTGCAGCGGCCAACCAGGAAGCCATCACGAGCTGGCTCGAGACAGGGGAAGTCACGCTGACGGCTTCCGTCAAAGAGTCGAACAACACGAACCCGGGGGAAGAGACGCCGCGTGAGGACAAGATCGCCGCACGCCGCCTCAGAAACTGGATCACCACGCACATCGACTGGGAGCGACCAAAATGAAACGAACGCTCGTACTCATGGCAATGCTGCTGTTCCCGTCCGTGCTCGCGGCGCAGGTCTGCACCCTGGAGCACAGCCCGGACCGAATCCGGATTCGGCTCGTCGGCAACTGCGGCTCGCCGAGCCGCCTGCAACTGCGGATGGGAGGCGACAACGGCAAGATCGTCAGCGCCGGCATCAACGATGACGAGGGCTACTGGGAGGGCAAGGGGTTCCCCCAGAAGATCAAGAACGTCCAGCTCTGCACCACGATCTGCAAGTACGCCAGCAACTGCGTTGCGGGAGAGCCGGTCGAAGACAAGGACAAAGACGGAAAAAACATCTGCGTGGCCGAGTACACGGTGCAGTGCGATGAGCCGGGATGGCAGCTCGGCGTGAGCTCCGATCCGCCGGCGGTCACGCTGAATTACACGCGACGCAGGCCGGAGTCGATCGAACAGCGCGGCGAGCTGCGCGCCGCGCCGGGAAGTCTCATCTGCGATCTCGCGGTCGACGAGGAAGTCAAACTGAAGCCGCTGCTGAAGTCGGGGGATTACAAGTTCGACGACATCCCGATCTCCCACGCCACCCTCGACAAGAAACGGCAGAAGTCCTGGCCGATGGGCATCAGCGATTTCCTGCCGTACCTGGTCCTGCCGGACGGCCGCCGCGCGCAAACCGTCGCCGCGACGCCGGCGGAACAAGCGTTCGTTCAGTGCGACTTGAAAAGGCTGACTTTGAAGATCGAGAAGTGAGGTTGCCATGCGAACCGTCAGAGATCTCGCTCTCCTCTTCGTGATCGCGCTCGCCGCAACCGCGCAGGCGCAGGAATTCGACATCTTCGATGCCAGCGACTTTCTCGATCCGCGCATCCGCGGCGTGGAGTTCGTGCCGGACGCGAACGGCATCATGTTCAAAGACCACAACCGTTTCCTCCTCACCCGCGTCTCGTTCGGCGCGGTCTCGGACTACTACTCGCGCGTTGCCCCGACCGGGGCGGACGTGCTGGTCACACACGTGGCCACGAGCTATTACCGCGGACGCCACCAGATCAACCTGAAGCTGACGAACTTCAACGTCCGGAACGCCGAGGAGGACGAGCCGGTGATTCCGCGCCGGCGGGTGACGGTGCAATGGGGGATGTATCGCGCGAGCCGCGATCCTGAGCCGCCGAAAGAGGCCGATGCCTCGAGCGGCGATCCGATCATCCTCAGCCGCTATCTCTTTTCCGGCTCCGTCGAGGACGCGCGGCCCTTCGGCGACCTGGCGCGGGACCGCAGTTACGAATTCGGCGCCGAGGCGGACATCCGGCTGCCGCTGGCCAACGTTGTCGGAACACTCTCCTACACCTATCGCCGGGCCGTCGACGGCGCGCAGCAACGCTTCGCGTACGTCTACCGCACCGGCCAGCAATCGGTTCACCGCGTCCGCATCGACACCAGCATCGGATACGTGGCGCAGCGCGCGGAACGCTGGCGGTGGGGTAACATCCGCCCGGTCATCCACGCGCGCATTCCGATCGAAAAGCTGTCGACCCGGATTCACCTCGCCTACGGGCCGACCATCTCCGTCATCGGAGGCGTTCGCGTGAGACACGAGGTTGCCGCGTTTGTCGACTACTCGCTCGGACACGTCTTCCGCGACCCGCGGCCGGAGAGCGCGGAAGGACAATAGCGCGGTTGCGCTTCAATCCCTCCTCACCTCCCTCCGCCGCCTCGGCACGAAGCGCAATCGCGAGGGCATGGCCCGCTACGGGATCGTCGCGGAGAAAGCCTTCGGCGTTTCGATGGTGGGCATTCATCAACTCGCGAAGCGCGTGGGGAAGGATCATGCGCTCGCGGCGGAGTTGTGGGAGACGGGGTGGTACGAGGCGCGGCTGCTGGCGGCGTTTGTCGATGATCCGAAGCTCGTGACGCGGGAGCAGATGGACCGGTGGTGCCGGGACTTCGACAACTGGGGGGTATGCGACACGGTCTGCTTCAAGCTCTTCGATCAGACGCCGCATGCGTTTGCGAAGGTGGCGCAGTGGGCGCGGCGGCGGGCGGAGTTCGAAAAGAGAGCGGCGTTTGCGCTGCTCGCTTCGCTCGCGCTGCATGACAAGAAGAGCGGCGATGAGCCGTTTCTCCAATGCCTGCCGCTGATCGAGCGTGCGGCAAGCGACGAGCGGAACTTCGTGAAGAAGGGCGTGAGCTGGGCGCTGCGCGGAGTGGGGCATCGCAGCGCGGCGCTGCACGCGGCGGCGCTCGCGCTGGCGCAACGGCTGGCGAAATCGGACGAGCCGGCGGCGCGATGGATCGGCAAGGACGCGATCAAAGATCTCACTCGTCCCCTGGTAACGCGTTCGCTGCACTGAATCGGACGCTCCCTGCACGCGCGTTGACGGACGCGCGCCGTCCGGCAGAATCGGCGCATGAAATGGCTCTTCCTGCTGCTCCTCCTCGCGCCGCAACTGCTCGCGGCGGAGATCGCGTCGATCGTCATTCGGGGCGCGGGGCACACGCGCGCACTCGATCAGACCGAGCGCAGCGATCGCGGGGTGTTGAACGTTTACTTCACGTTCAACGACACGATCGATCTCGCCGGCCGGCGCGCGCGGCGGGCGACGAAGATGATTCACGACGGGCCGGAGTCGGAGACCTTCGAGCACGCGACGCCGGGCGGCAGCGTGATCAGCGGAACCTGGGGCAGCGAGACCTGGTCGACGCGCGGGCGCTCGGCGCTCGAGGAATGGATCGAGCTCAATCCGATCGCGATCCGCAAGCGCGGCACGAGCTTCACCCTCAACGGCGCCGCGGTGACGGTGACGCTCGACCGCGACACGAACCTCCCCTCCACCGTCCGCCTCACCCGCCCCTTCCCTGCCGACTACTACAACTATTGGGGTGACGTCACGACCGAGTACCGCTTCTCGTTCTGGAGTGTCTTCCCTCCCGGCGTGCTCTTCCCGACGGTCATCGACGTCTATCAAAACGGCGAGCTACAGCGCTCGATGAGCGTCGACAAGCTGCTCGTGAATGCGCCGATCGACGAGGCGTCGATGACCGCGCCCGCGGTGAAAGACGACTTCCACGAACAAGGGCCGGTGAAGAAGATCGCCGACGGCATCCACCTCGTTCCCGGCCGCTGGAACTCAACGATCGTCGTGCAGCCCGACGGCATCGTGATCGTCGAAGCCGCGGACAGCAGCGAGCGCTCGCTCGCGGTCCTGGACGCGGCCATGAAGCTCGCGCCGGACAAGCCGGTCAAGGCCGTCATCGCCACCGGCAACATGCCGCACTACGTCGGCGGGATTCGGGAGTACGTCGCGCGCGGCATTCCGATCTACGCCGTGGCCGACACCGCGGCCATGATCCGCCGCATCGCCGCCGCGCCGCACCGCATGCAGCCCGACGGCCTCACCCGCCGCCCGCGCGATCCGCTCGTGCGCATCGTCAGCTCGCCGATGACGATCGGCAGCGGCCCTACACGAATCGAGCTCGTGCCGCTCCTCCGCCAGTTTCATCGCCTCGGCATGCTCCTGCCGGAGTATGCGATGCTCTACGCGAGCGACATCTACATCCCGAGCGGGATCGGTGAGCGGCTCGCGGAAGGGGCCGGCGCGCGGCCGGAGATGACGATGTGGCTCGACTTCCTGGTGCAGCATCCCGCGATCACGTCGATCTACGGGATGCACATGCAGCCGACCGCGGTCGCCGAGCTCCGCGAGCGCGGCGCGCCGATTCTGAAACTGCTCACCGCCGCCGAGTGAGCGCGCGCTCGAACTCCTCGCGCCGGGCGCGGCTGATGCGCAGCCGCGTGCCATCCGCGAGGACGAGCGCCGGGTCGACGCGGAAGCCGGCCTGCATCTCCTTCACCCGGTCGATGTTCACGATCGCCGAGCGATGCACGCGCACGAAGCGGTCGGGATCGAGCTGCTTCTCGATCTCGGCCATCGTCTCGCGGATCAGGTGCGACCGTCCGCCGGCGTGCAGCGAGACGTAGTAGTCCGCGGCCTCGACCCAGTCGATGTCCTCGTCGCGGATGAACAGCACCTTGTCGCGCGTCCGCACGAGGAAGCGCCGCACCCAGCCGCTCTTCGCCCGGGCGCGCTCTTTTGCGCGCAGGAGCGCGGCGTAGAAGCGCGCGTCGTCGTACGGCTTGAGCAGGTAGTCGAGCGCGCTCACCTCGAACGCTCGCAGCGCGTACTGATCGTACGCCGTCACGAACACGATTGCGCGCACGGCGTGGTTGCCGATACGCTCGAGCACTTCGAAGCCGTCCACCTCCGGCATCTGGATGTCGAGGAAAAGAATGTCGGGGAGCTCGCGCTCGATCACCTCCACGGCCTCGACGCCGTTGCATTCGCCGGCGATCGTCAGCTCCGGATCGGCCTCGAGGAGGATGCGCACGTTCTGCCGCGCCAGCGGCTCGTCGTCGACGATGACGACTTTCATCATCATGCGATCGTTCCCCAGGGGATGGCGATCTCGGTGACGACGCCGCCGCGGGCGTTGTGCAGCGTGAAGCGATGGGCGTCGCCGTACAGCTGCCGCAGCCGCTCGGCGGTGTTGCGCAGGCCGATGCCCTCGCGCCGTTCTTCGCGCAGCGTGCCGGTGTTGAACATCTCGATGCGCAGAAAGCCGTCGTCGCGGAACGCGCGGACTTCGACGCGAGACGGCGAGGCCGTTTGGGCGACGCCGTGGCGGATCGCGTTTTCGGCGAGCGGCTGGAGGAGCAGCGTCGGCACCGCGGCGCGGGCGGTCTCGGGCGCGATGTCGATGCGCACGTCGAGCCGGTCCGCGAACCGCACGTGCTGGATGTCGAGGTAGCGCTTCAGGATCGCCGCCTCTTCTTCCAGCGCAACTCTCTGTTCCTCTGCGTGATCGAGCGTGTACCGCAGCAAGTCCGACAATCCCGCCACGACCTCCACGGCCTCCGCGTTCTGTTTGCCGCGGACGAGCGAGCTGATGGCGTTGAGCGTGTTGAAGAGAAAGTGCGGCTGGATCTGCAGCTCGAGCGCGTGCAGCCGCGCCGAGGCGAGCGATCGCTCCAGCTGCGCGGCGCGGCGATAGAAATCGGCGGCGTGCGCCACGGCGATCACGCCGGCGTAGATCAGAAACTCGAACGGCAGCCGCGCGAACTCGATCCAATACGATGGCCCCGGATCGACGATCGTCATCTCATCGTACGGACGCATCCACTCCGTCAGCCGCGACGACAGGAGGACGTGCACGCTCGACAACGCCAACGCGGCGACGAGGTGCAGCGCGACGTTGCGCGCGCGCGGCGGCGCGATCGGCACGCGCCGCGTGAACGGAAACAGCAGCAGCGTGAACGCGGCCCAGATCCACCACGTCGCCAGCTGATGGACGAGCATGCGCGGCAACGAGTGGCCATGCTCGATCATCGACAGCCACGTCTGCGTGGCGATGACGATCGCGAACACGCTCCAGAACGCGAGCGCCACGATCCATCGCGTGTGACGGCGTGCGGACATCGGCGCTAGTGTGCCACTCCCGGATCGACGCGGATCCACCACCGGTCGCCGACGAGCTCCCACGTATCGGCGAGGTTTTCATTGCCGCCGGCGTAGCCGCCGAAGACGACGAGCCGCTTGCGCGCTTCGTCGTACGCCATGGCGTGATGGCTGCGCGCGGCCGGAGTCTCGCCGTCGAACCGCGTCCAGGCCGCGCCGTCCCACATCCACACCGCGTTGTCGGACTGAAATCCGCCGAAGAGAAACACCTTTCCCAACGCGATGTGGAACGCCATGCGGTGTGCGGCGCGCACGCCGGGACCCTGGGCGTTGATCTGCCGCCAGCTGGCGCCG
>DATFHJ010000211.1:0-3399 GCA_035248585.1 Thermoanaerobaculia bacterium | reverse complement strand
GTTCGCCATCGCCACGGCGGTGGTGGCGGTGACGTTTGCACTCGTGTGGCATGTGGTCATCCGCCAGCTTCCATTTCCCGAAGCCGAGCGGCTCGTGTTCGTCTGGAACCGTTACGGCGCGGAGACGCCGGAGAGCGCCGCGATCTCCGCCCCCGACTTCGCCGACCGGCGCAACGCGCGCGCGTTCGAGTCGTCCGCCATCGTGGAGTCGCGCGGCGTGATCCTCAACGCCGGCGAAGCGCAGCGCCTCAACGCCGCGGTCGTGTACGGCGACTTCTATCGCGTCCTCGGCGTGCAGCCGGCGTTGGGCGTGCTCCCCGCGCCGGACGAGCCCGAGGTGGTCGTCCTCAGCGACGGCGCGTGGCGCCGCCACTTTGGCGAGCGCCGCGATCTCATCGACAAAACGATCGTCATCAATGACCGCCCGCGTCGCGTCGCCGCGGTCATGCCGCGCGGCTTCGCTTTTCCCACGCCCGACATCGACGTCTATATGCCGCTGCGCCTCGCGCCGGCCGCGTTCGCCGACGACGAGCGCGGGAACGAGTACTACATGATGCTGGCGCGGCTCCGGCCCGGCGTCACGGTCGCGAAGGCGCGCGCGGAGATGCAGAGCATCACCGCCGCGGTCCTCAACCGCGTTCCCAGCCGCACCGGATTTCTCAAGCAGACCAAGTGGCACGTCGACGTCTTCTCGATGCGCGAGGATCTCGTGCGCCGCGCCCGGCCCGCGCTCCTGATGCTGTTCGGCGCGGGCCTCCTGGTCATGCTCCTCGCCACCGCGAACGTGATGGGCCTCTTCGTCGCCCGCACCGCGTCACGCGCGAAAGAGATCGCCGTGCGCCAGGCCCTCGGGGCAGGACGCCTGCGCCTCGCCGGCGAGCTCTCGCTGGAAACGATCCTCCTCGCGCTCTGCGGCACGGCTCTCGGCGTGCTGCTCGCCCGCGCGGCGATGCCGTTCGTCGCCGAAACGCGCCTGCCGCGCATCGAAGAAGTCCGCATTGACGCCGGCGTCATCGGCTTCGCACTGCTGGTCGCAATCCTCACATCGCTCTGCATCGGCGCGGTCATCAGCGCCTGGACGTTCCGCCACCGCGCGCTCGACGCCACGCGCGGAGGAACGGCACCGGTTGCCACCACGCGATTGCGCTCGCTGCTCGTCGCGGCGCAGATCGCGATCGCCGTCATGCTGCTTTGCTCCGGCGGGCTGCTCGTCGAAAGCTATCGCCGGCTCCGCCGCATCGACGTCGGCTTCGACACGCAGCGCTTGCTGACGTTCCGGATCGAATTGCCGCGCAATCGTTACGAACAACCCCCGCAGCGGCGCGCGCTCTTCGCGCAACTGCAGGAGCGCCTCGGCGCGCTGCCGACGATTCAATCGAGCGGCCTCGTGACCGATCTGCCGTTCTCGCCGAGCGACTGGACGGCCACGTTCGACATTCCGGGCCGCGACGACGACGCCCAGGGCACGCCCGCGGCGCACTTCCGCGTGATGACGCCGGGCTACACGGAAACGATGGGCATTCCCGTGCTGCGCGGACGCGCGTTCACCTCGCGCGACCGCGAGGGGACGGCCGAAGTCGTGATCATCGATGAAGCAGCCGCGCGCAAGTACTGGCCGAATCAGAATCCGATCGGAAAGCGTCTCGACTTCGGCGACAACCACAAGGGAATGGAGATCGTCGGCGTGGTCGGCTCCGTCCGCGAAAACGCGGTCGATGCCGCGGCCGAGCCGCACGTCTATCTCTCGATCAACTACACCGGCGAGTCGAGCCTGTTCGGAGTCGTCCGCACGAAGGGCGATCCCGCGCGCGTGGCCGCCGATCTCCGCGCCGTCATCCGCTCGCTCGATCCGGCGCAGCCGGTCTTCGGCATCCGGACGATGGAGGAGTATCTCGATGATGCCGTCGCGCAGCCGAGGTTGCGCGCGGCGGTGGTCGCGTTGTCGGCGAGCGTCGCCGTGCTCCTCGCGCTGATCGGCTTGTACGGCCTCATCGCCTACGTCGTCACCGCGCGCACGCGCGAAGTCGGCGTGCGCATGGCCCTCGGCGCGAGTGCGACGAACATCGCCCGCTCCGTGCTCGCCTGGGCGCTGCGCCTGGCCGCCTTCGGCGTCCTCGCCGGCGTCGCCGGCGCGTTCTTCGCGCTGCGCTCGATCCGCGCCTTCTTCACCGGCGTCGAGCAGCTGCAGACCGGCATGCTCGCCGCCGTCGCCATCGGCTTCCTCTGCACCGCGCTCATCGCGAGCGTCACACCCGCGTTGCGCGCCGCGCGCACCGATCCGGCCAGCGCATTGAGGCACGAATGATCCACGACGTTCGCCTGGCCGTCCGCCGGCTGTTGCGCGCGCGCGGCTTCACGCTCGCGTCGGTCGTCACGCTGGGCGCCGGCATCGCCGCGACGGCGTCGATCTTCACGCTCGCCAGCGCGCTTTTGCTTCGCCCGCTGCCGTATCGCGATTCCGCGCGCCTCGTGCATCTGTGGGAGGTCCGTGAGGCGAAGAACTATGCGCGCTCCGAGGCCTCGTATCCTGATTTTCAGGACTGGCGCGCGGAGAGCCGGACGGTCGAAACGTTTGCCGGCTACTCCTGGCCGCGCGTCACGCTGCGTGGAGGCGCGGGCGCGGAGCAGCTGCAGGCCGCGCGCGTCACCGATTCGTTTTTCCAAGTGCTCGGCGTGAGCGCGGCGCTCGGGCGGACGCTCGACGCCACGACGCCGCAGTCCGTTCTGCTCAGCGACGGCATCTGGCACCGCCGCTTCGGAGCCGATCGCGCCATCGTCGGCAAGACCGTCAACATCGACGGCGAGGCATTCGGCGTGGCCGGCGTGCTTCCGCCGTCGTTCCATTTCGCGCCGTCGCGCGGCGCCGATTTGTGGCTGCCGGTGCAGCCGACCGAGCGGATGCGCACCGCCCGCGCCATGCGCTGGCTGAACGTCGTCGCGAAGTTGAAGCCGGGCGTGAGCGCCGCCGCTGCGGAGCAGGAGCTCGCCGCCATTGCCGCGCGCATCGCCCGCGAGCATCCCGACTCGAATCGCGGCACGAGCGTCCAGGTCGTTCCGCTCCGCGAACAGTTCCTCGGGCCGATCCGCATGCCCGTGCTCGTCCTCGGATGCGCGGCCCTGCTCGTGCTGCTCATCGCCTGCGCAAACGTGGCCAGCCTGGCCATCGGCCGCGCGGCGCGGCATCAGAAAGATCTCTCCGTGCTGCTCGCCCTCGGCGCGCGCCGGAGCGGAATCGTGCGCTTGCTCGTCGCCGAGGCCGTCGTGCTGTCGATGGCCGGCGCGGTGGTGGGCGTGCCGCTTGGAATGGCCGCATTGCGCGCGCTCGTCGCGGCCATGCCGGCGAACATGATCGCGCTCCTGCCGGCGTTGCAGACGATCACGCTCGACGCGCGCGCCGCG
>DATFHJ010000210.1:0-7207 GCA_035248585.1 Thermoanaerobaculia bacterium | reverse complement strand
ATAGCTTAAACCCGAGCCCGCGCCCGTGCCCGAGCCCGCGCCCGGGGCGGGCGGCCACCCGCCCCGGGCACGGAAGCGGGCGCGGGCTCGGGCTCGGGCACGTTAGAATCACGTCCATGCCCCAATCCCGCCACTCCTCCTGGCTCGCCACCGGATTCGTGCTCGCGCTCGCGTGCGTCCTCGGCTTGCTCGTCCTGCTCGCGACCGGACTCGAAACCGGCGCCGGCGGCTTCGCCGTCGGATTGCTCATGGCCGTCATCCCGGTGCCGTTCTACGTCGCGCTCGCGCTCTGGATCGATCGCTTCGAGCCGGAGCCGCCGTTCGTCCTCGGCATCGCCTTTCTGTGGGGCGCGTCGATCGCGACGTTCTTCGCCATGCTCTTCAACACCGTGCACGAAGGGCTGCTCACCGTGATCGCCGGTCCGCAGAGCGCGTCGATGCTGACCACGGTCATCTCCGCGCCGATCGTCGAAGAGCTGGCGAAAGGGAGTGCGCTCCTCGTGCTCTTCGTCTGGAAGCGCGACGAATTCGACGACGTCACCGACGGGATCATCTACGCGACGATGGTCGGTCTCGGCTTCGCCATGACGGAGAACATCCAGTACTACGGCCGCGCGCTGGCGACGCAGGGCGGCGGCACCGCGGCCACGGTCTTCGTCCTCCGCGGCATCCTCGGCCCGTTCGCGCATCCGCTGTACACGAGCATGACCGGCATCGGCTTCGGCTTCGCGCGCGAGAGCAGCCGCCGGCAGGTGAAGTGGCTCGCGCCGACCGCGGGCCTGCTCGCGGCGATTCTCTTCCACGGCATCTGGAACCTCAGCGCGAGCTTCGGCGCCGTCTTCTTCGCCGCGTACTTTTTAGTGATGGTCCCGGCGGTCATCGGCGTCCTGCTGATCGCGATCTTCTCGCTGCGCCGCGAGGCGCGCATGATCCGGGCGCAGCTCGAACAGGTCGTCGCGACGGGCGTCCTCAGCGCCGAGGACGTGAACGTCGTGACCTCGGTGCGGCGGCGGCTCGAGGCATCGTCGCGCGCGCTGTTCCGCGGCGGCTATCGCCAGTGGGTCGAGCGGCGCCGCTTCCACGCGCTGGCCACCGAGCTCGCCTTCCACTCCTGGCGCACCAGCCGCGCGCTGCAGGACGACGTCCATGCCACGCACGCGCAGCTCGTCGATCGAGTGCGCGCCTCGCGGGCGCGATTGGGATTGGCGACGTAGATGCCGGACGCACAACACATCACGCCGCAAGCCGGCGATGTTCTCGTTCTCGTCGGCACGATGAAAGGCGCGTTTCTCTTTCGCGCCGATGCGAAGCGCGCGGCGTGGGAGATGGGCGGGCCGTACTTTGCCGGCAGCGCCGTCTACGCGCTGGCGTACGACAACCGCAACGGGCGGCAGCGCATCCTCGCCGGTCCGACCAGTATGCACTGGGGCGCGCTCCTCAGGTCGAGCGACGACTTCGGCCGCACGTGGACGAATCCCGAAGCAGCGAACGTGAAGTTTCCCGAGGGCACGGACGCCGCGCTGCAGCGCATCTGGCAGATCGTGCCGGGCCGCGCGTCGGAGCCGGACACGCTGTATTGCGGCGTCGAGCCCGCGGCGCTGTTCACCTCGCGCGACGCGGGCGAAACGTGGTCGCTGCAGGAAGGGCTGTGGAACCATCCGCAGCGGCCGCGCTGGGAGCCGGGCGGCGGCGGGCTGTGCCTGCACACGATCCTGCTCGACGCCGAGGATCCGCAACGGATGCGCATCGCGGTGTCGACGGCCGGCATGTACGTGACGGACGACGGCGGCGCGAGCTGGCGGCCGTCGAATCAGGGCGTGCGCGCGCAGTTCCTGCCGGACAAGTATCCGGAGTTCGGGCAGTGCGTGCACAAGGTCGCGCAGTCGCAGCGCAATCCGAAGCGCATGTACCTGCAGAATCACTGGGGCCTCTATCGCACCGACGATCGCGGCGAGACGTGGATCGACGTCGCGAACGGAGTGCCGTCCGATTTCGGATTCCCCGTCGCCATTCATCCGCGCGACGACGAGAGCGCGTGGATCATCCCGCTCGAGTCGGACGAGTTCCGCTGCACGCCGGAAGGGAAGCTGCGCGTCTACCGCACCCGCACCGCCGGCGCGCAGTGGGAGCCGTTATCGAACGGTCTGCCGCAATCGAATGCCTTCGAGACCATCCTGCGCGACGGACTCGCCGTCGACGCCCTCGATCCGGCCGGTGTCTACTTCGGCACGCGCAACGGAAAACTGTTCGGATCGGCGGACGAAGGGGAGAGCTGGACGGAGCTGGCCGAGGGTTTGCCACCGATCGTGTGCGTGAAAACGGCGGTGGTTGGATGAGAGGGCAGGTGGAGCGGCGGGCTTTGGCCCGCCGGAACAAGTCGGCGGGCTAAAGCCCGCCGCTCCACAGACAGGGATGCTATGGCACTGACGTTCGTCGTCTCCGGTCCATTGCGCGAGCTGGCGGGCAATCGCGGCGAGTTGCGCGTCGATGCGCGCGCGGGATCGGTCTCCGAGGCGTTGGCGGTGCTTTGGAAAGAATGCCCGGCCTTTCGCGATCGCGTGATCACGGAGCGCGGGGAGCTGCGGCCGCACCTCAACATCTTCGTCGACGGCGAGAGCATCCGCTGGTCGGGCGGATTCGCGACTCCCGTGCGTGACGGCGCGGAGATCGTGATCCTGCCGGCGCTCAGCGGCGGATAGCGGCATGATCCCGGACTTTCTGTACGGCACTGCCTGGAAGGAAGACGCGACCGAGGGCCTCGTGCGGCTGGCGATCGAGAACGGCTTCCGCGGCATCGACACCGCGAATCAGCGGCGGCATTACTTCGAAGCCGGAGTCGGCGCGGCCATTCGCGGCTTTCCGCGGGAAGAGCTGTTCCTGCAGACGAAGTTCACGTACCTCGACTCGCAGGATCATCGCCTGCCGTACGACCGACACGCGGATGTCGCGATGCAGGTGCGGCAGTCATTTGCGAGCTCGCTCGAGCATCTGGGAGTCGACACGATCGACTCCTACGTGCTGCACGGACCGTCGCGGCGTCGCGGATTGTCCGAGGACGATCTCGAAGTCTGGCGCACGATGGAGGAGCTGCACGCGGCGGGCAAGACGCGGTTCCTCGGCGTGAGCAACGTCGCCCTCGATCAGCTCGAGCTGCTCTGCGCGGAGGCGAACGTGCAGCCGGTCTTCGTGCAGAACCGTTGCTACGCGCGGACGATGTGGGATCGCGACGTGCGCCGCTTCTGCAACGCGCGCGGCATCCGCTACCAGGGCTTTTCGTTGTTGACCGCGAATCTCGCGGAGCTGCGCACCGGCACGTTTCGCGACATCGTGCTGCGCAGCGGTCGCACGCCCGCGCAAGTCGTCTTTCGCTTCGCGATTCAGGTGGGGATGCTGCCGCTCACCGGCACCACGAGCGCGGCACACATGCGAGAGGATCTCGCCGCGCTCGACTTCGAGCTGCCGGCGGAGGATGTGGAGAGGATGGAGCGCATCGCGTTCTGATGCGCTCCATCGGGAAACGCTAGATCTTTTTCGCGGACGTGATCACCAGCTCGTCTTTCCCGCTGCAGTTGACGACCTTGCCGCTGACGCGGAGGTTGCCGCTGTTCGAGAGCTCGAGGATGGAGGCCTTCGTCTCTTCGCAGACCGTGTAGGTCTGGTCGGAGTTGGCGACGTGGAAGACGGCCTTTGCGTCGCCGCTGCGGTCGAGCGTGCCGGTCAGGGTCACGTTCTTCGCGCTCTTCTTCAGGTCGCAGTTCTGTCCCCCGGCGAAGAGGCTCGTGGCGACCAGGAGGACGATCAGTGTCAATGCAACTCGTTTCATGTGGGTGTGTCTCCTTTCGTGCGAGCAACGTACGCCCGCGCCGTCGCGGAGTCTTGTCAAAATTGAGAACGATTTGCGACGTCGGGTGGCACAATTCGGCGAATGGACTTGATCGAACGCGTCCGGAAAATCGCGCTCTCGCTCGAAGACGCGACCGAGAAGCTCTCCCACGGCGAGCCGGCGTTTTTCGTGCGTGGGCGGCTGTTCGCGACGATCGACAACAACCATCACGGCAGCGGCCACGTGGCGGTCTGGTGCAATGCGCCTCCCGGCGCGCAGGAGTCGCTCGTCGCCGCCGATCCGAAACATTTCTTTCGCCCGCCGTACGTCGGCCCTTCCGGCTGGCTCGGCGTGCGGCTCGACAGCGGGCTCGATTGGAAGGTGATCGGCGATCTCGTGCGGCAGGCGCACGAGACTTCCGCGCTCAAGGCGCCGAAGAAGCGTCGCACCACCGCAGCACCAGCTCCGCGGCCTCGCCGTCCCCGTTCGTGAGCGCCGCCAGCGACCGCCAGGTCTCGAACTGAACCGCGTGCCGCAGCGTTGCCCGTCGTTTCGACGATCGCCCGCGCCACGCGCGCTCCAGCTGCCCGACGAGTTGCTCGAGAAAGCCGGCGAACGGCGCCATCTGCTCCGCCACCACCGGCATGTACGGCATGTCCGCGAGCACTTTCGTCAGCATCGGCTCGACGCGGCGGTAGTAGCGATAGAGCGCGGTGAGAGCCTCGCGCGGAGACCCGGACACCTGGGGCGGCGGGTTGCGCTCGTTCCAGAGTCCGGAACAGGCCGCGAACATCGACGGCTCGTCGGGGAAGTGGCGGTAGACGGTCAGCCGCTGCACGCCCGCGCGCTCGGCGATCGCCATCACCGTCGTGCGCCGCGGCCCCAGCTCCTGGTGCAATTCGACCATGGCTTCGACGATGCGGTCGCGCGTTTCGGCCTCGGAGAGCGCGCGTGCCGCCTTCGTGTACGTGCGCTTCTTCATCTATTTCATGTTACACATGTGTTCACCGATTGACAAGCAGGAACCACGGACCTAGATTGCGTGAACACTGATGTTCACTTGAATGGAGCATGACAATGACACGTATTCATGAAGTGGCCGATGGCATCTACCGGGTGAACACGCCGCTCGATCTGCCGAACGGCGCGTTTTCGTTCAATCAATATCTGGTCGTCGACGAGGCGCCGCTCCTGTTTCACACCGGCGGACGCCGGCTGTTCCCGCAGGTCCGCGACGCGGTGGCGAAGGTGGTGGATCCGTCGAAGCTGCGCTATGTCGCGTTCTCGCACTTCGAATCGGACGAATGCGGATCGCTGAACGAATGGCTGGCCGTCGCCCCCGACGCGCAGCCGGTCTGCTCGACCGTCGCGGCGCTGGTGTCGGTGAACGACGCCGCCGACCGCCCGGCCCGCGCGCTCGCCGACGGCGAGACGCTGGCCCTCGGCCGCCGCACCGTCCGCTGGCTCGACACGCCGCACCTGCCGCACGGCTGGGAGACCGGCTATCTGTTCGAGGAGTCGACGTCGACGCTGTTCTGCGGCGATCTCTTCACGCAGCCGGGCCGCGGCGACGACGCGGTCACCGAGAGCGACATCCTCGGCCCGAGCGAAGCGTTCCGCGCGCAGATGGATTACTTCTCGGCGACGAAGAACGTGTCGTCGCTGATCGCCAAGCTCGCGGCGACGAATCCCACGACGCTGGCCTGCATGCACGGCAGCACCTGGCGCGGCGACGGCGCGGCGCTGCTCACCGAGCTGGGGCGACGGCTCGATACGCGCGCGTGAGCCGCTCGATCCCGCGATCGATGTCCTGCAGCGCGACGGTCGTGTATCCGAGGAGCAGCGCGGCGTGCGCGGGCGGGCGCTGATAGTACGGGCGTGCACTGTAGACGTGCACGCCCGACTCGCGCGCGGCTTCGAGCAGGCGAGCGTCATCCCGTAGTTTGGGAAGCCGGAGAAAGATGTGCGTGCCCGAGGATGCGCCGCTGGCGATCGCATCCGGGAAATGCCGCTCGATGGCGGCGACGATGCGGTCGCGCTTCTCGGTCAGCGCGCGGACATTGCGGCGGCGGAGGCTCTCGTACGCGCCCGACTCGAGCAGCGACGCGACGGCCTGCTGTTCGAGCGCGGGGCTGCCGCGGTCGGCGAGCCATTTGACGGCGCGGAACGCGTCGCGCAACGCGGCCGGCGCGACGATGTAGCCGAGGCGCAGGGCGGGGAAGAGCATGCGCGCGAACGTGCCGATGTAGATCACGCGCCCGCTGGCGTCGAGACCCTGCAGCGCCGGAATCGCGCCGACGCCGTAGCGAAACTCGCAGTCGTAATCGTCCTCGATGATCCAGGCGCGTTTCGCATCCGCCCACTGCAGCAGCGCGAGGCGGCGCGCGGCGCTCATGATCGCGCCGGTCGGGAACTGATGCGACGGCGTCACGCACACCGCGCGTGCGTCTTTGAGTTTCCGAATGTCGAGGCCTTCGGCATCGACGGCGCACGGAACCACGCGCGCCCCGGCGGCGAGAAACGCCTGCCGCGTGCCCTGATACGACGGATCTTCGAGCCCGACGCGCGTGCCGCGGTCGCAGAGCACGCGCGCGGTCAGCTCGATGGCCTGCTGCGCGCCGCTGACGATGAGGATGTCGTCCGCCTCGGCCGCGACGCCGCGCTGCTCGCGCAGGTGCGAAGCGAGCACGCGCCGCAGCGCCGGCAGGCCGGCCGGATCGGGATAATCGACGAGCGGCTCCGCCGCGGCGCGCGTAATGGCCTGCCGCCACAGCGCGACCGTGCGCGCGTCGGGGCGGGTGGTGGTGTAGTCGAAGTCGATGCCGCTTCTTGCCGGACGTTGTTGCGCTTGAGGGGAGAGCTTCTGCGCGCGCCGCGCGTAGCTCGACAAAGGCCGTGGAGCGGCGGGCTTCAGCCCGCCGGATGCCCTCGGCGGGCTAAAGCCCGCCGCTCCACCAGCGAGAACGCGTGATCCGGAGCCAACGCTCGCCTCAATGAACCCCTCCGCCGCGAGTTGCTCGTACGCCGCGAGGACGACGATGCGCGACACGCCGAGGTCGCGCGCCAGCGTGCGCGTGCCGGGCAGCGAAGCGCCGGCGGCGAGCTCGCCGCCGAGAATCTGATCGCGCAGCGCTTCGTAGATGCGGCGGTACAGCGGACCGGACCGGCCGAGCGGGAGGAGCATGGAAAGTGGTTATAACAGAAGGCGAAAATGTGGTCATTGAGTAAGGCCACCAGCAGCCATACGATGCGAGCCAATGAATGACTTCGATTTCCTGATGGGCCGCTGGAACGTGCGCAACGAGCGGTTGAAAGAACGGCTGCGCGGATCGAGCGAATGGGAGACCTTCGATGCCGTCGCCGAGGCGCGGCAACTGCCGGCAG
>DATFHJ010000209.1:0-15709 GCA_035248585.1 Thermoanaerobaculia bacterium | reverse complement strand
GTGCTCGATCATCGCCCGCAGCCATTTCCCCACGCGCAGCTCCGCGCCGCCCGGCGTCATGCACTTGCGGCCGAGGTCTTCGTCGGTGAGTGAGCCGAAGATCTCCATCGACTCGGCGTGCATGCGCCGCATGTAGTCGATGATCGCGTCGTAGCCGTCCGCGAGCTCGCGCCCATGGCCGGGATAGCGGCTAGGCCGCAGCCGCGCGTTCTCGGCGAACATCCACCGCTCGATCGACGCGAGATGGCGCATGACATCTCCGAACGTGAACTTCCCTTCCTTGAACGTCCAGTCGATGCGCTCCGGCGGAACGCAGGCGACGACGCGCATGGTGCGCTCGCGGATGCGGTCGAAGTAGGAGATGAGCTCATTCATGGTTTTTTAGTTTATCCCGCGCGCAGACGCGGGATCTCCGGTTGCACCGCGAGGTGGCCGCCTATGGGCGACATCCTGCCGGTATAACCGATGATCCCGCGTCTACGCGCGGGATAAACTGCATACACGAAACGGTTACGCACCTTGACATTCAGACTGTTGTCAATTTACCGTGACCGCCGTCCAATGGCCGTCCGGCGAAAAGCGCGATCGAGCGAAGCCCGCGAATCGGAACAGATTCTCCCCGAGGCGGAGATGGAGATTCTGGCCGTGCTCCATGCGCGGGGCGACGCGGATGCGCGGGCGATTCGCGAGGCGCTGGCGAGCTTTCGTCCGATGAGCCATGCCTCGGTGCTCACGCTCCTCGGGCGGTTGGAAGAGAAGGGGCTCGTGGCACGGCGCAAGGCGCCGATCGGGAAGGCGTTCGTGTACAACGCCGTCCGCTCGCCGAAGCCGCTGTACCGCAATCTCCTGCGCCGCGTGGTGCGGCGGATCTTCGCCAACGATCCGGCGCGGCTCGTGGCCTCGCTGTTCGATGCGAAAGTGCCGACGCGCGAGGAGCTGCGCCAGATCCGCGAGATCGTCGAAGAGCTGGAGAAGCGCTCGTGACCTCGAACTGGGCGATTCACATTGCGCACGCGTTGTGGCAGTCGACGATCGCCGCGCTCGTGGTCCTCGCATTCGTGCGGATCGCGCGCAACGCCAGCCCGCGGCTGCGCCACGCGATCGTGATGATCGGCCTCATCAAGTTCGCGCTCCCGCCGATGCTCCCCCTGCCGACGGGCGTCTTCAGTGCCGCGCCGCCGGTGGGCGAGCTGACGACGATCCGCGATTTCGCGTCGTCGATTCGTGCACTGATGTACGTGCATCTGGCGGGCATCGCCATCGCCATGATCCGCCTCGTGCTCGTCGCCGCGCGGCTGCATCGCCTCCGTCGCGGCGCGCGTCTGTTGGCGATGGAGGAGAACGTTCCCATCCTCGCCTCCCCCACCCTCACGGTGCCGATGACGCTCGGCGTTTTCAAACCGGCGATCCTCATCCCCGAGGCGCTCTTGCATTCGCTCTCGGCGAGCGAGCTGCAAGTCGTGATCGCGCACGAGTTGCGTCACGTGCGCCGCGGCGACGTCCTGCTCAACTGGCTGCAGGCGCTCCTCGGCACGATCTGGTGGTTCGATCCGTTTTATCGCCTCCTCAGCGCCGAGGCGCGGGCGCTGCGCGAGGAGTGCTGCGACGACGAGCTGATCGCCGGCGGCACGCTCGATCGCGCCCGCTACGCGCGGACGCTGCTCCATGCCGCGACCTTCGCCGGCCGCACCGCACCCGCCGCCGGCATCGGCGAGACCACGCATTCGCTCCTCACGCGCGTCCGCCGCCTCGCCGATCCGGGCTTCTCCCCGCGCCGGCGCCTCACCTTCGGCGCGCTCGTGCTCATCGCGCTCGTCGCGCTCACGCTCCTCCCCGGCCTGCGCGTCTCGCGCAGCAACCGCTTCGCTTTCGACCACGCCACCCGTCACGCCTTGCATCACTGAGAGGTTCTTTTTTTATGAGACTTAAACTGACAATAGTCTTTTTGTTCGCATTCTCCGCTCACGCTCACGGCAATTTCAAATTTGTCAACGGACAGTGGTTCGACGGCACGCGATTCGTGAAGAAGACGATGTACTCCGTCGACAATGTCTTCCGCTCAACGTTCGAGGTCGACGGCGAGACCCGCACGATCGATCTCGGCGGGCGCTACGTCGTTCCGCCGTTCGCCGACGCGCACAATCATGTCTTTGCCGACGGCGCGAACGTCGAGCAGCAGCTCGCCCGCTATCTCCGCGCCGGCATCTTCTACGTGAAGAACCCGAACAGCTCCATCACCGGCACGATGCACATCCGCGCGCAGCTGAACAAACCGGAGACCGTCGACGTCCTCTATTCGATCGGTGGCCTCACTTCCACGGGCGGGCATCCGAAGCAAATCTACGATCGCTACCCCGACATGGCCGACAACGCCTACTTCGAGATCGACTCGCTCGAGGAATTCGAAAGGAAGTGGCCGAAGATCGAGGCCGGAAAGCCCGACTTCATCAAGCTCTATCTCGACGGGAGCCGCGGGCTCGAGCCGAGACTCTTCGCGCAACTCGTCGAGCGCGTGCATCGCAAAGGCCTCACCGCCACCGTGCACGTCACCAGCGCCGTCGATTTCCACCTCGCCGTTGCCGCCGGCGCCGACGAGATCACGCACCTGCCGCTCGAGCCGATCGATCCCGCGGACGCGGAGCTCGCGGCGCAGAAACACATCACCGTCGTCACGACGACGCTCAGCCATCGCCCAACGCCCGGCACACCGCCCCATCGCGAGAATCTCGCCCTGCTCAAACGCGCCGGCGTGAACGTCCTCCTCGGCGTCGATTCCGATCGCACCGTCATCGACGAAGTCGAGAACGTCCGCGCGTTCGGCGTCTACAGCGATCTCGAACTGCTGCGCATGCTGACCGCTTCGCTGTTCCCGAAGCGGAAGATCGGCAAGCTCGAAGACGGCTACGAGGCGAGCTTCCTGGCGCTGGACGCGAACCCGCTCGAAGACTTTGGCGCGATTCGCAGGATCGCCAATCGCGTGAAGCAGGGACACGTCCTCGAAGTGGCTCCGGAGAAACGCACCGTCGAGCAGAACCTCAATCAGCTCGGATACACGCTGTTGAATCAGGGAAAGACCGACGAGGCGATCGCGATCTTCGCGTTGAACGCGAAAGAGTTCCCGAAGTCCTCGAACGTCTGGGACAGTCTGGCCGAGGCGTATGTGCACGCGGGGCAGAAAGAAAAAGCGATCGAACACTACAAAAAGTCATTGGAGCTCAATCCTCACAACAAGAACGCCGCGGACATGCTGCAGAAGCTCGCCAGCCACCCATAACCGTGGAGCGGCGGGCTTTAGCCCGCCGAAAAAAACACGGCGGGCTAAAGCCCGCCGCTCCACACACTCAACTCGCAACGGCACGCTGGCGGCGGATCAACTTCCAGCCGAAGAATAGCGCCAGCAGCAGCATGCCCAGGATCGGCAGCACGTAGATCACGAACCAGATCGCGGTGGTGGCGATGGACTGCAGGACGCCGACGAGCGCGCGGCTGGCGTCTTTGACGATGACGACCGGCTGCCAGCCCGGCTCGACGACCGGCTGCTGGATGAGATCGGGCGCGACTTCGAGCGTCACCGTCGACATCGCCGCGACCTGGCTGAGGTAGCGCATCCGCCCCTTGATCTGCTCGATCTGGCTGCGGATCGCGTTCAGCTGCTGGTGCATCTCCAGCACTTCCTGCGCTTTCTTCGCGTTCTTGCGGATGGTCGTCATCAGCTCGCGCAGCTCGATCTCCGTGGCCTCGAGGTTGCGCAGCTGCGACTCGAGATCGACGTACTCCTGGCTCGCGTCCTCGCTGCTGATGGTCTCGTTCTCCACGCGCTTCGCGAGGCCGCGGATCGCGGCCAGCGTCGACGTCAGCTTGTCGCTCGGCATGCGCAGCGTGAGCGTCGCGCGCAGCAGCTCGCCGTCACGCCAGATGTGCGAGCCGGAGACGTAGCCGCCCACACCCTCCACCGCCCGCGTCACCGCATCGACCGCCTTCGCCGTGTCGTCGACGAGGATCTTCACGTTCGCGGTGCGGATGATCATGCGCGGCATCGCTGCTGCCGCGGGTGCCGCCGTTCTCTGCAACGCGGTATCGGATACAGCGGCGGCGGTGACGGGCTTCGCCATTTCTTCGCGTTTGCACGCGAACAGCAGCGCGAGGGTGAGCAGGGCAGCGAGCTTTCTCATGCCCGTTGGACGCGCGCGCGATCGATTAAGAAACCGCCAGCGCGTTGCGATACGCCTCGCACACGTCTTCGCCGAAGCACGCCAGGATGATGCGCTCGAACGAATCGGCGAGCTTGCGTGTCTCACTGACAGCGATGCGTGCCGCCTGATCCGCGGGATAGCCGTACACACCGCAGCTGATCGCCGGAAATGCGATCGTGCGGACGCCGTTTTCGATGGCGAGGCGAAGGCTGTTCCGATAACACGACGCGAGCAGCTCCGGCTCGTTGTTCGTCCCGCCGCGCCACACCGGTCCGACGGTGTGAATGACGTGTTTCGCCGGAAGGCGATAGCCGCCTGTAATGCGCGCCTCGCCTGTCGGACAGCCGCCGATTCGCTTGCACTCCGCGAGCAGCTCCGGCCCCGCCGCGCGATGAATCGCGCCATCCACGCCGCCGCCGCCGAGGAGCGATGTGTTCGCGGCATTCACGATCGCGTCGACGTCGAGCTTCGTGATGTCGCCGCGGAAAAGCTCGAGGCTCACTTCTTCTTCCCGAGCTTCACGACGATGTCGTACTCGCTCTTCGTCACCGGCTGCACCGACAACCGCGAGCCCTTCTTCGTCACGACCATGCTCTCCAGACCCTTGGTGCTCTTCAGCGTTTCGAGCGGCACGATTGCCGGAAACTTCGCGACGAATTTGATGTCCACCATCGACCAGTTCGGATCCCCCTTTTCCGGCCGCGCCTCCGCGCTGACCTCGGCCAGCCCCGTCACGCCCGGCGGCTCCGCGCTCGATGCATAGAACAGCACCTTGTCGCCCGCGCTCATCGCCCGGATGAAATTGCGCGCCTGAAAATTGCGCACGCCGTCCCAACTCGTCGAGCCGTCACGCTTCAGGTCGTCAATCGAATACGCGGAAGGTTCGGACTTCATGAGCCAGTACTTCATGGCTCGCGATTGTAGTCTGGCAGCACTCTTGAAGCCGCGTCAGGGTGGGAGCGGCGGGCTTCAGCCCGCCGGAAATTCGGCGGGCTAAAGCCCGCCGCTCCATTAAAAGGCGATGGTGCAGTTCGAACAAGCGCCCCCCGAGGCGCGCGCGCTTCTCGGTGTGCCGATCCGCGACCTCGGCCTGTCGCTCGAGGCGTCGCCGGTCGCGCAGCTCGTGCAGAAGATGTACGACGAGCTGGAGGCGAAGGGACTGCATCGCTTCCGGCCGAACTGCTACCTCACCGATGAATGGGGCTGTCCGTCCGAGGAGCCGGTGATCGGGATTCCGTTCTACCTCGGCGATCCGCGCGTGGCGAACCTGGAGAACGCGCTCAACGACGTCGAGAGCGAGCACGAGATCATGATGTACCTGCGCCACGAGGCCGGGCACGCGTTCAACTACGCCTACGAGCTCTTTCGCACGGACGAGTGGCACGCGCTCTTCGGATCGTTCCGCCGCCCCTATCGCGACGACTATCCGTTCGTCCCCTTCTCGCGCGACTACGTCCGCCATATCGCCGGCTGGTACGCGCAGAAACATCCCGACGAAGACTTCGCCGAGACCTTCGCCGTCTGGCTCGATCCCGGCTCGCACTGGCGCGAGCGTTACAGCGGATGGACGGCGATGCGCAAGCTCGAGTACGTCGACCGCATCGCGCGCGACCTCGGCGACGTCGAGCCGCCGGTGCCGGCCGGAGAGACCGACCTCACCGTCGCCGAGATGGAGGAGACGGTCGAAGAGTTCTATCGCGAGTGGCAGGTCGACGAGTCGCCGCTGATCCGCGACCTGGCCATGGACACGGACCTCACCGACATCTTCCTGCGGCGCGCGCACGCCGGCGACCGCGACATTCGCGCCGCCTCGGAGCTGCTGGCCGAGCATCGCCGCGACCTCGTCGATAAAGTCAACTACTGGACCGGCGTCCGCCGCACGCTGGTGCGCGAGCTGGTGCTGGCGATCGAGCGCCGACTCGACGAGCTCGATCTCGTCGCCGTCCGCGAGCGCAGCCGCCAGCAGATGATCGAGCTGACGGTCTACGTCACCGCACTGGCGATGACCTTCCTCCTGGGCAAGAAACCGGTGCGGCACCGGAGGAACGGGCAATGAAGGTCGTGGTGCTGTACAACGTGTGGGAGGGGTACGAGGAGTATCCGGGCGCCGACATCGAAGCGGCCTCGAAGCGAAAGCGAAAGAAGAAGAAAAAGAAGACGGACGTCGAGGCCATCTGCGACTCGCTTCGCGACCTCGGCCACGAGCCGTCGACGTTTCCTGTCGACGGCCGCACGACGACGCTCACCCGCATCGCCCGCCTCCCCGCCGATCTTTTATTCAACCTCGTCGAGTCGTACGCCGGCAACGACACGATGGAGATGCACTTCGCCGCGTATCTCGATCTCGTCGGGAAGAGGTACACCGGCGCCGGCCCGCACGGCCTGTTCCTGGCGATGGACAAGACCGTGACGAAGAAGATCGTCCGCTACCACGGCCTGTACACCGCGTATTCGGCCGTCATCTACAAAGGCGTGCTCGAGTTCGCGCAGGACATCGAGTTTCCGATGATCGTGAAGCCGGCGTCCGAAGATGCGTCGAAAGGCATCGATGCGAGCGCGGTCGTGAATTCGGTGAAGGAACTGCTCGAACGCATCGCGTACGTCCACGAGGAGTTCGACTGCCCGGCGCTGCTCGAGGAGTTCATCGACGGCCGCGAGATCTACGCCGCGGTCCTCGGCAATGAACGCCCCGAGGTGCTGCCGCCGATCGAGCTCGACCTCTCGAAACTGCCGGAGGGCATGCCCCGCATCGCCGGCTACGAAGTGAAGTTCGATGTGAACACCGAGGCCTACAAGAAAACGAAATCACATCCGGCGCGCGATCTCGACGACGAGGTGCTCGAGCGCATCCGGCACACGGCCGTCACCGCGTTTCGCGCGCTCAAGCTGCGCGACTACGGACGGCTCGATCTGCGCGTGAAGGAGAACGGCCGCGTGTACGTCCTCGAGGCGAATCCGAATCCGTGGCTCGATCCGGCGTCGGAGTACGCGATGGCGGCGAAGGAGAGCGGGCGGTCGTATACGGAGCTCGTCGAAGCGATCGTGGAAAATGCAATGAAGCGGTGAACACCGCAACCGCGCGCAAGCGGGCTGCGTAACGGGGGCCATGTTGATTCGCGTGGCATTTCTGTTTCTGCTCGCCGCTCCCATCGATTCCTACCGCACGCTCGACCCGCTGATCCGCGACGCACGCCTGATCGGCGTCGGTGAGAGCGTGCACGACATCCACGAGTTCTTCGACTTCCGCCAAAAGCTGCTGCAGGATCTCGTGCGGCGCCATCGCGTCACCGCACTCGTCCTGGAATCGGGCGTCCCCGAGGCGATGGCACTCGATGATTATGTGCACGGGAAAACCGCGGCCGTCGACTACAACGCGGTGCTGCCGGGCGGCTACGGATCGCTCGAAGACATCCGCCTCACGATGGAGTGGATCCGCGCGTGGAACCTCGGCGAGGGGAAGCGCCATCCAGTCGGCGTGTACGGCGCGGATCTGCCCGGACGCTCCGGCAGCATGGTGCCGGCGCTCGACAAGCTGCAGGAACTGACCGCGGGCAATGCAGAGATCCGCGCGTCGATCGATGCGATTCGTCCCGTCGCGACGCAGATCAGCGCGGGATGGTGGCGCGGCGCCGCGCAGAAATACGAGCCCTTATCCACCGAGGTGAAAGCGAAGCTCACCGCGGATGTGAATCAGCTGGTCGAGCGCGTGAATCAGGGGGACTGGGCGAAGCGAGTCGCGCGCGTCGTTCAGCAGAATGAGCTCTGCCTGCGCCTCGGCATGTATCACCCGACCGTGCCGCGCGAGGAAGCGCTGGCCGAGAACACACTGTGGATCCTCAGCCGTCTACCCAAAAGTGAGCGCGCCGTGTATTGGGCGCACAACGCGCACGTGCAACGCGCGCCGGTGAAGGGAGGCCCGATTCCTCCGACGGCGTCCATCGGCTCGGGAATGCACTTCGCGAAAGCACTGGGCAAGAAATACGTGGCCATCGCCACCGCGTACGGCGGCCCCGCCATCGACAACGGCTCAGCGCCCGAAAGCGGCAGCGTCGATGAACAATTGTCGAAGCTCGGCTCCGAGCCGTTCCTGCTGTCGCTGCGCGGCAAAACGCAGCCGTGGATGAACGAAGAACGATCGATGCGATTCCAGATCGGCTATCTCCTCGTGCCGCTCGGCACCGCGTTCGATGCGGTGGCGTACTTCAACACGGCGACGCGAGGGAAACGCGTTCAGTGACGCGAGCGCTGATGAAGCACGATCGGCAGTACTGTCGCGTATTGCTTGAAATCATCGTCCGTCGTGAAGATCGAGAGCTCATGTCGCAACGCGATGGCGCAGATCAGGAAATCGATATGCGAGCCCTGGATCCCCTTTTCGCGGCAGCGGTTGAAACAGTGCGCCGCTTCCTCGTAGTCATCCGACGTGATTTCGAAGTCCGGGAATGCTCGTAGATGTTCGCGTAACTGATCGAACTGCACGCGTTCGGCAATTCCGGACAGAGCCTCCTGGCGGATGGGGCCGATGATCACCACGCGTCCATCATTCACGAGTGCCGCGACTTCGCCATTCGCCCACGCGTTCTCCGGCCGGTTTGGCCGGCGCAAGACCAACGACCAAACGGTGGTGTCGATCAACACCTTCATCGCTAGCGTCGATATTTCTTGTGGTTGTATTTCGGATCGTAGTCGATCTCATTGAAGAGGTTCACGATCTGTCTCTGCTTGCGCCGCTGAATGTACTCCTCCAGCGCTTCCGTCACCGCCGCTTTTTTCGTGCGATGACCGCCGATCCGCTGTGCTTCATTCAGCAACGCATCGTCGAGCCCGAGATTGGTAGCCATCACCGTTAGCTTACACAACTTCGCGTGTGACTCGTTAACGGTATTGTTCGAGCGCCGCGCGCAACACTTCCACCGCCGCGCGAAGGTCGTGCTCGTTGAGCACGTACGCGATCCGCACTTCGTTGTGTCCGAGGTCGGAGGAGTAGAAGCCGTGCGCGGGTGAGAGCATCACCGTCGCGCCGTTGTGCGTGAACTCGGAGAGCAGCCAGATCGCGAAGTCGTCGGCGTTCTCGATCGGGAGCCGCGCGACGCAGTAGAACGCGCCCTCGGGCTTGGTGAGAAAGACTCCGGGAATCGACGTCAATCCTTCGAAGAGCACGTCGCGGCGGTGCTGATACTCGGCCACGACGTCGCGCGTGTACTCCTCGCCGAGGTTCTCGGCGCCGACGGCGATGAACTGGGCGAGACCGGGCGGAGAGAGCCGGCCCTGGGCCATGCGCAGACAGGCTTCGTAGGCCGCGGCGTTGCGCGTGACCAGCGAGCCGAGGCGAATGCCGCAGGCGCTGTAGCGCTTCGAGAGACTGTCGACCACGATCACGAAGTCGTCGGCGTCTTTCAGTTCCAGCGCGCTGATCGCCTTGCGCCCGTCGTAGACGAACTCGCGGTAGACCTCGTCCGAGATCAGGAACAGTCCATGTTCGCGGCAGAACGACGCCACCATCTCCAGCTCTTCGCGCGAGTACACGGTGCCGGTGGGATTGTTCGGATTGCAGAGCATCACGATGCGCGTCTTCGGCGTGAGCGCGCGCTCCCACACCTGGCGCTGCGGCACGTGAAACCCGTCGCGGCCGCGGCTCGTGACCGGCACGATGTTGAGACCGGCCATCGTGGCGAAGGCGCGGTAGTTCGCGTAGTACGGCTCGACGACGAGCACGTCGTCGCCGTCATTCGCGCAGGCCAGGAATGCGAACAGAATCGCTTCGCTGCCGCCGGCCGTGGCCAGGATCTGGCTCGTGTGCAGCGACACGCCGACGCGCTGCTCGTAGTACTTCTGCAGCGTGCGGATGAACTCGGGCGTGCCGGTGGACGGCGAGTACTCGAGGACGCGCGCGTCGAGCTTCGCCAGCCGCTCGCGCATGCACGCGGGCGTCTCGATGTCGGGCTGGCCGATGTTGAGGTGATAGACGCGCGTCCCGCGCGCCTTCGCCGTCTCGGCGAGCGGAGCGAGCTTGCGGATCGGAGACGCGGGCATACGCAGCGCGCGCCCGGACAGTGCCGGCGCGCGCTGGGTTTCGGATTCGAGGAGTGTGGTCATTACTTCTTTTTCGCCGTCCTCTTGGTGTCGGGATGCTTAGATTGCTTGTCGAGCTCTGCAAATTCCCGCTTGGCTCGATCGAGGTCTTCGACGCGGTCCGAGCCATCGCTCTGCCCGCTTCCGCCGATCTTGTAGTAGTCCTGGTTCGGGTGTTGTTTGCTCATGCATATCGAAATTGCGAACCGTATGCCGTAAAGACGAGCGGTGGGGCCCCACCGCTCGCGAAGTTACGCGGCCTCCGGCTCGGGCGCGGCCTGCTTGCGGCGCGTCCGCCCAAGGGTTCGGCGCATCGCCTCGATGTGCGGCACGAGCAGATCGCTCTTGCGCGGACGGTTGAGATTCTTGGCGATGGCAAAGGCCTTCAACGCATCCTGGCCGATGCGGGCGCGGCGGACGATGACGGTGTGCCGGAGCATGCGCCAGAACAGCTCGACCTCGTCGATCGGGCTTGCGTACGCACGCGAGAACGCGATGACATCGTGCACGTCGGCCACGACAATCTTCGACGCGGACGCCAGCTCGGACGTGGCTTCGACACCGCTGACCACCGTCTCCAGAAACTCGTCCGAGACCGACGCGGGCGTGATCAGCTCCTTGAGCCGCTCATTCGGAAGCAGTACGAGGCCGGGGACGGACTCTCTCAGTTGCCGCACGGCGAGCGTCAGCTTCCGCGCGGCATCGGCGTGGGATTGCGGGACATCGGGAAACGTAGACATTGCAAACACCTCACATTGCGAAATTCTCTTGCGCAAGAGTGGCGGCAATGTGGGTCCGCAATCGCGAAAAGGGAAAGATTCCGTTTGTATCGCGAATCAAATATTTGATTCGCGTACATATTTTTTGATTCGGTTGGCTGACGTTCAACCAACCCGGCTGAAAATTTGTCACGCATGACGAGATTTCAGTTGAGCCGGGTGAGTTTCCGCCGGCGCAAGGAGATTTCGCCAGATTTGGCTGCAATCCCATCACGCGTGACGAGTTTTCAGCCAAATTCACTGAAATTCAGCCAATTCACGGCTGCAGCAGGTTCCGCCGGATGAAATCCAGCACCGTCTTCTGCATGTGCGCGATCGTCTGCTTGTCCGTCACGCCGTGCTTCGTGCGGGGGTACATCATCATCTCGAACGTCTTCCCCTCGCGCTGCAGCTCGTATGCGAATTGAAACGTGTTCTGCGCGTGCACGTTGTCGTCGGTGGTGCCGTGCATCAGGAGCAGGCGGCCGTGGAGGTTTTTCGCGGCGAAGCGCGGCGATGCGTTCTTGTAGCCGTCAGGATTGTTCTGCGGCATCAGCATCATCCGCTCCGTGTAGATGCTGTCGTAGTCGCGCCAGTCGGAGACCGTGCCGCCGGCGATGCCCGCCGCGAACATCGTGCTGTGGGTCATCGCGTAGGCGACCATGAAGCCGCCGTAGCTCCAGCCGTGGATCATGATGCGGTTGCCGTCGATGTACGGCTGCTGCTTCAGCCAATTGAGGCCGTCTTCGATATCGCGCAGCTCGAGCTCGCCGAAATTCTTGTAAGCCGGCCACGCCGACACCGCGCCTTTGCCGCTCGCGGTGCGGTTGTCGCAGATCCAGACGACGACGCCCTGCTGGGCGACGAGGTAATGCAACAGGCCGCGCGTCGCCGATTTGTCCCACTCGTTCTTCACGCGCGGCGCGTGCGGACCGGCGTAGAGCGGCTGATAGACCGGATACTTTTTCTTCGGATCGAAGTTCGGCGGCTTGATGAGCATCGCCTCCATCACGAAGCCGTCGCGCGTCTTCACCTGCAACAGCTCCGCGCGCGGGAGGTCGTACTGCGCCAGCGCCGCGACCTTGTTCTCGTCGACGACCTGCGCGAGCTTGCCGTCCGCGCGATAGACCCGCACCTGATCGGGCGTTCGGAGGTCGCTCCACTTGTCCGCGTAGTACTGCAGCGACGGGCTGAACGTCGCCACGTGCGTTCCCCCCTCCGAGGACAAGCGCTGCAAGCCGCTGCCGTCCAGCTTCACGCGATACACGTCCTGCCCGATCGCACTGCGCTCGGTGCCGGAGAAGTAAACGTATGGACCATCCGCCCCGTGCAGCTCGCGCACTTCCCACTCCCCGCTCGTCACCTGGCGGATCAGCGTGCCGTCGGGTTTGTAGTGATAGAGGTGGCGGTATCCGCTGCGCTCGCTCTGCCAGAGGAACGTGCCGTCGTCGAGGAACGTCGGGTTGGCGAGCGGATCGACCCATGCCTTCGTCGTCTCGCGCAGCACCGTGCGATCGTCGAAGACGAGCTCGAGCCAGGTCTGCTCGCGGTTCTGGACCTGATACGTGAGCGTGTCGCCGTGCCAGGCGACGTTGACGATGAGGAACTCGCCGCCCGAGTAACGCTCGGTATCGACGGTCGCGATCGGGCCGCCGCTCGCCGGCGCGATCATCAGCTGCACCTTCGGATTCGGATCGCCGGCCTTCGGATAGTGGTAGACGTTCAGCTCCTGGCGATACGGGAGGTGATCGACGATCGTGAACTCCGGCACGGGCCGCTCGTCGAGCTGCAGAAACGCGATGCGGGAGGAATCGGGGCTCCACCAGTAGCCCTTCCACACGCCGCGGCCGTAGATCTCTTCCTGATAGACGTAGTCGAGCTTCCCGTTGAGAAGCTGCGCGCTGCCGTCGGTCGTGAGCTGGCGTTCGCGGCCCGACAGATCGACGACGAAGAGGTTGTTGTCGCGGAGGAACGCGATCTTCTTCCCGTCGGGACTGAACGTCGTTTCCTCTTCCGCGCCCGGCGCCGAGGTAATGCGCGTGACGTTGTTCTTCGCAAAGTCGTAGACGTAGAGATCGTCGGCGACGTCCAGCACGATCGCGCTCTTCTTCGCATCGAACGTCAGCTCATCCCCGATCTCGACCGCGACACCCGCCCCTTCGAACGCCTTCTGCAGCTTCGCCTTGTCGAACAACGCCCGCTGCTTCCCGGTCGCCACGTCGAACACCCGCCACTCGACGAGATCGCCCGCCTCGTTCGTCTTCGGCCAGACGAACGTCGTCTCGTCGACCCAGTCAAACCCGCTCTGAATCGCCCCGCTGAAATAGACCTTGTGCGCCGGGTCGTAGAGGGCGTTGAAGGTGAGCTGTTTCTTTTGGGCGAGGAGGGGAAGGGTGATGAAGACGAGGAGTGCGAGTCTGCGCATGGCGCGCGGGACTGTACCTTATCCTTGCATGGTGATGCGCACGCGACTCCTGCTCTCGCTCACGATGCTCTTCGCCGCGCTGGCGTCGCACGCCGCGACGCTCCCGAAGCCGGAGCGCCCCGTCACCGACAAGGCGGGGATTCTCTCCGGGAACGAGCTCGCGCTCCTCGAAGAAAAGGCGGCGGCGCTGGAGAAGGCGAAGCTCGCACAACTGGTGATCTACCTCGTCCCCGAGCTGCCTGAAGGTGCCGTGCTGGAGACGCTGACGCTCGACAGCGTGAACGAGTGGGGCGTCGGCCGCAAAGACGTGAACGACGGCCTGGCGATCTTCGCGTTCCTGAAGGATCGCAGGCTGCGCATCGAAGTGGGGCTCGGCCTGGAGCAGGTGATCACCGACGAAATCGCCGCACGAGTGATTCAGGAGCAGCTCGCGCCCGCGTTCCGGGCGGAGAAATACGGAGAGGGATTGAGCGCGGCCGTGGACGAGCTGACCCGTGTTCTCGAGACGCACGGCGATCCGCGCGTGGCGTGGCTAAGGCAGAACGCGACGCGCCTCCAGCCGGTCGATGCGTCCGGCGACGATTTGTCCGATCTCGAGCCGCTGCGGCGCACGCTGAGCGGCGTGCGCGTGGTGATGCTCGGCGAACAGAGTCACGGCGACGGCACGACGTTTCTTGCGAAGACGCGCCTGATCCGCTTCCTGCACGAACGGATGGGCTTCAACATCCTCGCTTTCGAGAGCGGTCTGTACGACTGCCCGAAGGCGTGGGAGTTTCTCGTCAACGGCGAGGAACCGCGCGCGGCGCTCTCGCGCGGAATCTTCGCCATCTGGTCGAAGAGCCGCGAAGTGCAGCCTCTCCTGGACTACATCGGCGACGAGGCGAAGAGCGCGCATCCGCTGGAGGTCGCCGGCATCGACAGCCAGACCACCGGCTCCGCCGCGGAACAGTTTCTAGCCGCCGATCTGGCCGCGTATCTCTCGCGCATCGATCCGAAACTCGCGGAAGGCGCTGAGTGGGATCGCGTCGCGCGCGTCATCGGCCTGCTCAATCAGTCCGCATGGGAGCTCCGCGAGGCGCCGGTGCCGTCTGCAGAGGAACAGGCGGCCTTCGCGCGGACAATCGAGCGCTGGCAATCGCTGATCGCGGCGCGCGACCGGTCACCGGCGACGCAGCCGTGGTCGGGCTCGTTCTGGCGCCAGCTTCTGGCGAGCCTCCGCGCCTTCGCGGAGCAGGACTGGCGCACGGACTACACGACCAATGCGACGCGCGTCGACGGCACCCCCGTCTCGGTCTTCACGATGCGGGACGTGCAGATGGGCAAGAACCTGATCTGGCTGGCGAACGAGCGATATCCGAGGGAGAAGATCATCGTCTGGGCCGCGACGGGACACATTGCGCGCGCGCTGCCGTCCGTCCGGACGAGCGATCCGAAATACGCCCGCCTCTACACCGGCTGGACGCCGATGGGCGAAATCGCGCGGAAGACGCTCGGCGAGCAGCTCTACGCGCTCGGCTTCCTCTCGTACGAAGGCGAAGCCGCACGATTCGCCGCGAAAACGGCCACGATCGTCCAATCGAGCCGCGACTCGCTGGAAGACCTCTTCGCCCGCGCGTCGTTCGAGAGCGCATTGCTCGATTTCCGCCACCTTCCCGCCGGCCACTGGCTGCGCTCCCCCCTCACCGCGAAGCTCCTCGGCCACACCGAAATGCAGGCCGACTGGACGGGCGTCGTCGACGGCGTCGTGTTCCTCAGGAAGATGGACCGGAGTCACAAGAACTAAGTGTTGGGAACGCCGCCGTCTCGGCGGCTGAGCGGGCGGCGTCCCGCCGCCCGCCCGAGCTTTAGGCTACGCCATCAACTGCCGCAGCACGAACGGCAAGATTCCCCCATGAACGTAGTAGTCGACCTCGATCGGCGTATCGATGCGCACGATCACCTGCACTTCGTCGGTGGTTCCCGCGCTGCGGTGGATGCGCAACGTCGCTTTTTGCATCGGGCGGAGGCCGGCTTCGATGCCGGTGATGTCGAAGGTTTCGGTGCCGTCGAGGGAGAGGGTCTGGGCGCTGGTGCCTTCCTCGAACTGCAGGGGCAGTACGCCCATGCCGACGAGGTTGGAGCGGTGGATGCGCTCGAAGCTTTGGGCGACGACGGCGCGGACGCCGAGGAGCTTCGTGCCTTTGGCGGCCCAATCGCGGGAGCTGCCGGTGCCGTATTCCTGGCCGGCGAGGACGACCAGCGGCGTGCTCTCCTGCGCGTAA
>DATFHJ010000208.1:0-3230 GCA_035248585.1 Thermoanaerobaculia bacterium | reverse complement strand
GCCGTATTCCGATACGCCGCCGAATCCGGCGAGGATCCGGTCGTCCAGCTCGTCCCACAGCACGCGCGCGTCGCGGATCGGCTCGCGCAGCCACTTCTCTTCGATCGGCTCGATCTTCAGTCCGTCGATCGCGACGACGCCGAAGCCTTCGTTGGCGAGGTAGTGCGCGAGCGTGTATCCGGCGGGCCCGAGCCCCACCACGAGCACGTTTTTCCCGTTGTACGGCAAGGCCAGCGGACGTTTTGCATTCAATGGATTCCAGCGTGTGAGCAGCGAGTAGATCTCGAAGCCCCACGGCAGGAACAGCACGTCGGTCAGCGCGCCGGTCTCGATCTGGGGGATGTTCACCGGGTCCTGCTTCTGGAAGATGCAGGCGCGCATGCAGTCGTTGCAGATGCGGTGGCCGGTGCCGGGGCACATCGGGTTGTCGATCATGACCATCGCCAGCGCGGCCACGGCGTCGCCGTCCGCGCGGAGGAGGTTCATCTCGCCGATGCGCTCGTCGAGCGGACAGCCTTCCAGCGGCATGCCCAGCGGGTTCGGTTTGTAAGTGTCGTTCGGCAGCTGAAAGCCGCGCGAGCAGGAGTCTTTCTTCCGCTCGTGGCAGTAGATGCAGTAATGCGCCTCGTCGGTGATCTGCCGCGGCGTCATGCGGCGGTCGGTGAGGTGAAACGCGTCGCGGCGGCGGAAGTGGTGATGCTCGCCGCCGAAGCGGAGCTCATCCACCGCCTCGGTCGGCACGAGGCGATCGAAGACCAGTGGCTTCGGCAGACGGAACGACGTCCAGCCATCGAAGCGGCCCGCCTTCCACTGCGCCGCGGTCCATTCGACGAGCATGTCCGTGAGCGCGTGCAGCGCCGCGGCCTCGCGCGTGGCTCCTTCGGCGGAGGGAACGCGCTCGCGATGCGAGTCGCCGAGGTGCTCGCGGAGTTGATCGAGGGAGGCGCGGGCGTCGGCGGAGGGCGAAAGCTCTTTCGCGCCGCGCGGGTAGTCGCGCTCGAGATCGAGGAGGCGATTGGCGGTGATCGCCAGCGCGAGCTCCGCATCCGCTTCCTTTCCGGCGATCGTGTGAATCAGCGCCGTGGCCCCGGCGTCATTCAGGTTCGTGACGTTCGGGATTTTGGCGACGCGCTTGGCCACGAACTCTTTTTTGAACCGCGCCACTTCGCTGTCTTTCCGTGCGCGCGTTTTCAGCGGCGAGACGTCGACGCGGAACAGCTGCGTCACGAACGCCCCGAGGTGCCGCGACACCGCAATCAGCAGCGCGGACTCCTCGGGCCCCGAAAGACCGCCGCGAGTCCGGTAGGCGTCGAAGCGCTGGAACAGCTCCGGGTCGTGTTCTTCGATGAATCGGTCGAAGGTGCGCGCAAGCTCTTCGAGGCGTGCGTAGTCGTGCAGGTCCTGCCAGGTGAAGTTGTCGATGCCGAGGTTCATTTGCGCCTGATGTAGATCACTTTTTCCACCGACGCGTGGACCACCCCCTCCGCATCGACGAGGTCGACATTGTAGGTGCGATCGATCGGCGCGCCGGAGGCGGTGAGGTCACGAACGGCGTCGAGCTCGGCGTCGTCGAGCCGGAACGTGGCGAAGAGCGTCGACTTGCCGGGCTTGCGGAAGCGGATGCTCGCGGCCTTGTCCCAGACGACGTAGCCGGGGCCGAGGAGTTTGATCAGCATGATCATGTACATCGGGTCGACGCAGGCGTACATCGAGCCGCCGAAGATCGTGCCGACATAGTTCCGCGTGCGCAGCGACAGCGGCAGTTTTACGCGGACTTCCCGGAAGTCGGAGGCGATGTAGGTGACGCGTCCGCCGGTCCCTCGATACGTGGGAAAGAGGTTGAAGAGCCAGCGGAGGCGGCGGGTTGCGAACGATTCGGCCATGAGACTGCACTCCAGACCAGCGCCGCCGCCGCGAAGACGGCCAGCGCGATTGCGTGTGCGGTGAGGTCCGAACGGTGCTGCGCCAGCAGCACCGCGGCGGTTTCGAGGACGATGCCGAGGAAGACGGCGAGCGGCCAGGCGAGCGGATTGCCGTCGAGGAGGAAGCGCGCCACGAGCCAGACCAGCAGCGCAACCAGCAACGATTCGATCAGCATCAGCGGGGCCTGGCGCGCGGTGACGGACGGATCGATCAGCGCGCAGAAGACCGCGGCGATGGTGATGAGCGCCGCGTGCTTGCGCAGCGCCAGCGCGTAGAGCGCGATCGCGCCGGAGACGATGATCGCCGCGACGACGGCCTGGCTGCCGTTGATGAGCGAGGAAAACGGCGTGGCGATCGCGGCGGACACGTGCAGGTCAATGCGAGCCATCGACGGGAAGGCGATCGACAGCCATTCCAAGCCGGCGTCGACCACGACTGCCAACGCGAGCGCCGTTACCGCGGCGACCGCCGCGCTTCGTCCAAAGCGCGCGCGGCCTTCGCTTCGCACGAGACTGAGCGCGTACGGCAGCGACGCTTCGAGTCCGGCCAGCGCGAGGAACAGCAGCCCCGCCTGCAAACCGACGTTGCGCACGAAGTCGGTGAGGAGGCGGATGCGAAACGTCTCCCACGCCACGCTGGTGTTGTAGCTGAACAGCATCGACTCGTACTGGGCGACGCTCGCGGCAATCGGAATGATCGAGAGGATCGCCGTCCAGCGCAGCGCGCGGCGCCACGGCAGCCCGTGCGCGCGCGAGGCGAAGATGATCCCGGTGACGATCAGCGCCAGCAGCGTGACCACGCCGGCGATCTTCAGCGCGAACAGGACGATGTGCATCAGCGTCTGCGTTTCCGCGTCGCGCCGCACGTGTTCCGGCACGTACACGTGCTTGTTGAACTGCGTGATCTCGCTGCCGGCGACGCGGATGCTGATGCGGCGGAAGGCCTGCGCGCCGAGGGGCGTGCGCTCTTCGAAGTGGAACAGCCAGTCGCGCCGCCGCGGCTGCGGAAAGCTGAGCGCGTCTTTCAATTCGAAGCGTGAACCGTCGATGCCGTACGACGCGAACGCGCCTCGCGCGATTGCCAGCGCCGCATCCTGCGAGAGCGCGGGCCCGGGATTCCGCTCGTCCTGATACTTGTGAAAGCCGATCACCCGCGACGTGCGCGGATCGATCTCGACGAAGATCTCCTCCTTCTTCATCGGCGTGAAGAAGCGCACCGTCCACGTGCCTGCTTCGAGCTCCTCGCGGAAGATGCGATTCAAATCGCGGATCGACGTGCCGTTCTCGACGAGATACGTCGCCGCGACG
>DATFHJ010000207.1:0-11846 GCA_035248585.1 Thermoanaerobaculia bacterium | reverse complement strand
CGCGCTGGCTCCGCACCGAGCGATGAAGAAGGTGCTGGTGATCGCGTCGCGCTTTCCCTGGCCGCCGTTCAGCGGCGACCGCCTGCGCGTCACCATCTGGCTCGCCGCGCTCGCCGGACAGGCCGAGGTCGCGCTCGTCGCGCCCGAAGGCAACGTGCCGTCCGATGCGCCGCCGTTCCGATTTTTTCCCGCGGCGCGATCCGTCGCCGGCGGCGCGCGCGGAGTCGTACGCGTGCTGCGCGAATCGCTGCCGCTGCAGACGCTGCTCGCCGCGCCGTTCGGGTGGAGCGAAGCGATCGCGCGGGCGCAAAAAGAGGCGGGGCCGTTCGATGCGACGGTGGTCGTGCTGTCGCGGCTCGATCCGTGGATTCGCGCGTCTCTGTGGAGGACAGGCACTCCTGCCTGTCCTGAGCGAAGCGATCCAAGCAGGACAGGCAGGAGTGCCTGTCCTCCACTTCGCGTCCTCGACGCCATCGACTCGCTGCGCCGCAACACGGAACAGCGCGCCGGTCAGGCGAAGCCGCCGCTGCGCTGGTTCTGGCGCGGCGAAGAACGGCGGCTCGCGCGGACGGAAGCAGCAGCGGCGAAGACCTACGATCACGTCATCGTCGTCAATGAAGAAGACCTCGCCGACTTTGACGCGCGCGGGTCGGCGATCTCGAACGGCGTCGTCATCGGCGCGCTCGAGGAGCAGCCGCGCCGCTTCGACTTCGGCTTCTGGGGACGCCTCGCCTACTTTGCGAACGCCGACGCCGCCGAGTACTTACTCGATGAGATCTGGCCGCTCATCCGCGAGCGGAAACCGGACGCGACGCTCGTCGTCGGCGGCGCCGAGGCCACCAAAACCGTCCGGCGGAAAGCAAATCAGGCGGGAGTGACGTTACTGTCACCGGTCGACCACATGCCCAGGCTGGCGCGCGAGGTTCGAGTGGCCTTGCTGCCGCTACGATATGGCAGCGGTGAGTCGACGAAAACCATGGAAGCCGCAGAAGCAGGTTGTGCGATCGTCGGAATGCCGAAGGCATTTCGCGGCGTGAGAGCGCTCGCCGCGCATGCCCGCATTGCGTCCGCGCCGGCGGCGTTTGCGGACGCGGCCGTGTCCCTGCTCGACGATGACGCGGCGCGCGCGACGATGGCGCGCGAGCTGCGGGCGGCGGTGGCGGCGAGCCACGCGCGGGAAACGACGCTCGCGCGGCTCGCGGCGATTGCCACGCAGGAGAATGCCGCGTGATCCGGCCGCGCTCGACCGAAGCCGCGCTGCGCGTCAGCATCAGCGTCGCCGGCGACGCCGCCATCGCCTGCGGCGCGCTCGTCGCGGCGGTTCTCCTCCGCCGCAACGTGCCGCTGGAATTCACGAAGTCGCTGCTCCCGCCGGCGAACCTGCCGCTCGATCTCGTCAACTTCATCCTCATCGCGTCGACGCTCGTGGCCGCGCTCGCGCTCAGCGGCTTCTACCGCCAGCGCCTCACGCCGCGCGGCCGCCCGCGCCTCGCGGTCTCGATGGTGATGCGCATCGTGCTCCTCACCACCGCCGCGACGTTCCTCGCCCGTCCGGCGCCGCGTACGATTCTCATCGCCGTCGCGATCATCGAGGCGCTGCTGATTCCTTTGTGGCGTCTCCTGTTGCAGCACGCCTTTCCGATCCGCCCGCGCCGCACGATTCTGTTCGGCAATCCGGCCGAGGTGGCGGGCGCACTGGCCGCGCTCAATCACGATGATCCGCGTCTGCGCGTCGTCGGCTGGGCGGGCGACGATGCCGCGCAGCTGAGCGTTCCGTACCTCGGTCCGATCAGCGATCCCGAAACGCGGGCGCGGCTGCGCGAAGTCGAAGAAGTGATCTGCGCCGGCTCCTCGCGCGAACGGCTCGACCTCTTGCGCGTGCGCGGTCCGCGCGGATTCCTGCTGCTCGCCTCGCACGCCGACGCGCTCCTGGCCTCGTCGACACTCGGCTGGATCGGCGATCAGCCGCTGGTGCAGGTCGCGGTCGGCTGCGGCATCGGCTTCCAGTCGATGATGAAGCGCGCGCTCGACCTCGTCGTCGGCAGCGTGGGCGTCATCGTGACACTGCCGCTCTGGATCGTGGCCATGGCCGCGATCTGGATCGAAGACCGCAACCCGGTGTTCATCCGCCAGCTGCGCGTCGGCCTCGGCGGAATCCCGTTCGCGATGTGGAAGCTGCGCTCGATGCGCGACGGCAAAGTCACGCGCGTCGGCTCGCTGCTGCGCCGCTATCACATCGATGAGCTGGCGCAACTGCTCAACGTCATCAGCGGCGACATGAGTCTCGTCGGCCCGCGCCCCGAGCGCCCCGACATCGCCGACGACATCCAGCGCGGGCTGCCCGACTTCGACCTCCGCTGCCTCGTGCGCCCCGGCATCGCCGGCCTCGCGCAGGTCTCCGCGGAATACGATTCCGATCCGGAAGTGAAACTGCGCTACGACCTCATGTACATGTGCGACTGGTCTCTGATGCTCGACGTGCGGCTGCTGCTGCACAGCGTTTCGACTTCGCTCAGCGGGAGCGGGACATGAGCGCCGTTACCCATCATTTCTTCGCCGGCCAGAAAACGCGCTTCGTGCGCGAGTGGCGCGACATTCTCGACAGCGGGCACCTGCTCTACAACCTCGTGCATCGCGATCTCACCGTGCGCTACAAGCGCTCGTTCTTCGGTGCTGCGTGGACGCTGCTGCATCCGCTCCTCCTCACCGGCATTCTGGTGCTCGTCTTCTCGCACCTCTTCCGGTTCGACATCGCGCACTACGAGGTCTATCTCCTCGCCGGCCTCCTGCCGTGGACGTTCTTCGCGCAGACGACGGTCAGCTCGATGGCGGCGGTGGCGTGGAACGGCTCGCTGATGAAACGCGTGCGGGTGCCGAAGTCGATCTTCACGCTGTCGACGGCGATCTCGGGGCTGATCAACCTGGTGATCTCCTACGTGCCGCTGCTGCTGATCATGCTGATCCGCGGCGTGAAGTTCAAACCGGCCATGCTGTTCCTGCCGGTCTGCCTGGCCATCCTGGTGATCTTCACGTTCGGACTCTCGCTTGCGCTGTCGACGATCTCCGTCTACTTCGTCGACGTGCGGGAGATGTACGCGGTGATGCTGACGGCGTTGATGTATCTGACGCCGATCATCTGGCCGCTGAAGATCGTGCCTCCGAAGTTTCAGGCAATCATCCGCGCGAATCCGATGTACTACCTCGTCGAGCTCGTGCGCATCCCGATTCACGCCGGCATTCTGCCGTCGCTGCAGCTTCTCGGCGTCGGCATCGCCCTGGCCCTCGGCGCGCTGCTCTTCGGCTGGATGACGTTCCGCCGGCTCTCGCCCGGCTTCTACCCGCACCTATGAGCTCCATCATCTGCCGCGACATCTCCGTTTCGTATCCGGCCCAGAAGGCGCCGAGCCTGAAGGAATGGGCGCTGCGCCGCAAGACGGACAAGAAGGCGTTCGATGCGCTGGTCGATGTGTCGCTCACGATCGAGCCGGGCGAAGCGTTCGGCGTGATCGGCGGCAACGGGGCGGGCAAATCGACGCTGCTGCGCGTGATCGCCGGCATCGTGCCGCCGACGCGCGGCGAGGTGATCACCCGCGGCGTGCTCGCGCCGATCATCGAGCTCGGCACCGGCTTCGACGGCGAGCTGTCGGGCCGCGAGAACATTTTCTTCAACGGCTCGCTCCTCGGCCGCTCGAAAGCGTTCATGCGCCGCTGCGAGGAAGAGATCATCGACTTCTCCGGCATCAGCGATTTCATCGACGCGCCGCTGCGGACGTATTCGACGGGCATGATCGCGCGCCTCGCGTTCGCCGTCGCGACCACGGTCGAGGCGGAGATCGTGCTGCTCGACGAAGTGCTCGCCGTCGGCGACGCGTCGTTCCGCGAAAAGTGCGAGGAGCGCATCCGCCGCTTCCATCAGACCGGCGCGTCGATCCTCCTCGTGTCGCACGATCTGAAGAGCGTGCGCGAGGTCTGCGAGCGCGCGGCCTGGATCGATCACGGCCGCGTGATCACGATCGGCAACACCGACGAGGTCGTGGACGCGTACGAGCGCGGCCTGCACGCGCTGCCGCAGCCGGCGGTGGCGCATGTCTGACCGCGAGACGCTCGAATTCGAGCATCAAGTGCTCACCGCGTCGAATCGAACGCTCGAAGCGAAGCTGGCCCTGGTGACCGCGGAGCGTGACCGGCTGAAGGCAACGCTCGCCGCGATCGAGCAATCACGGCCCTGGCGCCTCACGCAGGCGCTGCGCGGGCTGCTGGGACGACGCTGGTGAACGACGACGTCGAGTATTGGCGCGAGCTTGCCGCGCGGTATCAGCGCGAGCTCGAAGCCCTGCGCGCGCGCGTCCTGCGCTATCTCGAATCGCCGGCCGACAACGCCGCGGCGCTGCTCTGCGCCGCGAAGGCGCAGCCCGGTTGGCTCGAAGAGATCGATCGCATCGACGCCGAGCTGAAAGCGACGGACGTGAGGACGGCGCTGGGCGATTTGTGGGACCGAGTGGCTCGTGACGAATGACGGAACGCCGGCGTCCTCGCCGGCTGGCCCGGCGCCGTCCCGGCGCCGAGGCGGCGGGACGCCGCCTGATCAGCCGGCGGGACGCCGGCGTTCCGTCACCTTCCAGACGATCATAAATCTCCCCATCGGCTACGCGACGGCCGCGCGGGAGATCCTGCGCTCGCTCGACGCGCGCGGCGTGCCCGTCACCTACACCTACGCGTACGGTCCGAAAACGCCCTGGCCGTTCACAGAGCCCGAGGCCTCGGGCGATCCGCAACTCGACGCCATTCGCAAACGCACGCCGGCTTCGGACATCGTCGTCACCTTCGCCGCCGGCAACGTGTTCCATCGCAATCGCGGCGACTACAAAGTCGGCTTCACGATGATCGAGGTCGATGGCTTTCCCGGGGATTGGGTGCGGCAGGCCAATGCGATGGACGAGCTCTGGACGCCGACGGAGTTCAACCGCCGCGGCATGATCGAGAGCGGCGTCATCAAACCCGTCCATGTGGTCCCGCTGGGGATTGATCCCAATGGGTTCCAGCCCGCCGGCGAGCGCATCCCCAATCGCAACAGCGACTTCGTCTTTCTCGCGAATTTCGAGTGGGGCGCGCGCAAGGCGCCGGAGATTCTGCTGCGCGCGTTTCACCGCACGTTCCGTGCGAGCGATCCGGCGATCCTCGTCTGCAAGACGCTCAACCGCAATCCCACGATCGACGTCGCAAACGAGATTCGAGCGCTCGGCCTCGATCCGCGCGGCGGGCGGATGTATTTCCTCCACAATCAGGAGCTCCCCCATCCTCAGCTGGCCACGCTCTATCGCTCCGCCGACTGCTTCGTCTCGCCGTCCCGCGGCGAAGGCTGGGGACTGCCGCTCCTCGAGGCCATGGCCTGCGGCCTACCGGTGATCGCGACCGATTGGGGCGGCCACACCGCGCTCCTCGATTCGCGCGACACGTATCCGCTGCGCGTCCGCGCGCTCGTCTCCGCCGACTCCAGCGGCGCGTCCTACTATCGCGGCCGGTCGTGGGCCGAGCCGGACGAACAGCATCTCGCCGAGCTGCTGCGCCACGTCTACGAACATCGCGACGAAGCGCGCGCGAAAGGCCTCGCCGCTTCCGAGCGCGTGCGGGCGCAGTTCACGTGGAGCGCGACCGCGGACGTCATCCAGCAGCACCTCGCACGCGCTCGCTCGACTCGGTGAGCACGTGCGCCCACGGTGACCCGGACGTCGTGCCGCAGTCGAAGATCGCCCGATCGCCGTGCCGCCTCACGCGTCCCGCCGAAAACTCCGTGTCGGCCAGCATGGCCCTGACGCAGGCAACGTTCGGCGACCAGTAGTTCGAGGGATCGCTGTTCATCGTGTCGCCCGGCAGGAACCGCATCAGCGGCATCGAGCTCAGCTCCGGCAGTTCCCGGTCGAGCACCAGCGTCTCGAGAATCATGCGCGAGCGGGTCAGGCCGCGAAGGATGCGCAGCGCGCGAATCGGATCCGGAAGGTGATAGAGCAGGCCCAGACAGAGCACGAGATCGAAGGCTCCCAGCGTCTCGGGCCGGAGGTTGTAGATGTTCTCGTGCAGATAGGGGACGCGCGAGCCGAGGAGACGCGACGCGACGGCGAAGCCCGTCTGATCGGCCGGCATGTAGTCGACGGCGATCACGTCCGCGCCGCGCCGCTCCAGCTCGAAGGAGAAATATCCGTCGCGCGCGCCGATGTCCAGCGCGCGCAGGCCGGAGCAATCGTCCGGCAGATGGAGGTTGCCGAGAACGGCGGCCGAACGGTTGACGCCGGGAGTGACGATTCCGGGGCGAACCTCGATCTGGTGATACCAGTGTGGAACGGTCGCGATTTCGGCGCGGACCTGGTCGTTTGTGAGATCGGCGGGCATGGGAAGCGAGAATACACGCGGTTTGTTAAAGTGCCGCGCGAAAGCACTTATGTCGATTTCTACGCCACCCGTCCTCAGTGTAATCGTCCCCTGTCACAACGAACGTTCGACGGTGGCGGAGCTCCTCAAGCGCGTGATCGCGGTCCCGGTGTCGAAGGAGATCATCGTCGTCGACGATGCCTCGACCGACGGCTCGCCCGACATCGTCGAGGCGATGTCGAAACGCGAGCCGATGATCCGGCTGATCCGCATCGAGAACAACGTCGGCAAGGGCGCGGCGCTGCGGCGCGGGTTCCGGGAGGCGCGCGGCGAGGTCGTGATCGTGCAGGACGCCGACCTCGAGTACGAGCCGTCCGAATATCCACGCTTGCTGCAGCCGATCCTCGACGGCGACGCCGACGTCGTGTACGGCTCGCGATTCGCCGGCCATCCCCGCCGCGTGATGCTCTATTGGCACACGCTCGGAAACTCGTTCCTTACCTGGCTCTCCAACATCACCACGAACCTCAATCTCACCGACATGGAGACCTGCTACAAGGCTTTCCGCCGGGAGATCATCACGTCGATTCAATTGGAGTCGAACCGTTTCGGGTTCGAGCCGGAGGTCACGGCCAAGATCGCCCGCCGCGGCTATCGCCTGTATGAAGTGCCGATCTCGTATCACGGCCGCGATTACTGGGAGGGAAAGAAGATCGGCTGGAGGGACGGCGTCAGCGCGGTCTGGACGATTTTCAAATACGGCCTCTTCGATCGCGCCGATGACATCGCCGAGGGGTATGTGACGCTGGAGCGGATGGGCAAGCTCTCGCGGTACAACAAGTGGATCTGGGACAGCATCTCGAAATACGTCGGCGATCGCGTATTGGAGGTCGGCGCGGGAATCGGGAACATGACCCGGGTCATGTACGGCCGCGAGCTCATTGTCGCCACCGACGTCGAGCTGCCCTACCTGCACATCCTGCGCAATCGCTTCTCGCGCAATCCGACGATTCGCGTCGCGAAGCTCGATCTCAATTCCGAGGCCGACTGCAGCGCGCTGAAGGAGTATCACTTCGATACGGTGGTCTGCCTCAACGTGCTCGAGCACATTGAAGACGACCGCGGCGCATTGCGGCGCCTGTATCAATTACTCGAGCCGGGCGGCCATCTCCTGCTCTTCGTTCCCGCCGACCAGCGGCTCTTCGGAGAGATCGACAAGCAGGTCGGCCATTTCCGCCGCTATTCGCTCCAGCAGCTCAAAGACCTCGTCGAATCGGAAGGCTTCGCCGTCCCCGACATTTTTCATCAGAACGTCTTCGGCCGCCTCGGCTGGTGGTTCAATGGCCGCATCCTCCGCCGCTCCCATGTTCCCGCCGGCCAGTCCCGCATCTTCGATCTCCTGGTCCCGCTCATGCGCCGCCTCGAAGGAAAAAACCCGAGTAAGGGATTGAGCCTGGTGGCGGTGGCAGCGAAGCCGAAATCGGAGGCGGCGGCGCGGCACGACGTGGCGTGAGGGCGCAAAATGAAAAACGGCGGACCGGGATCCGCCGTTCACTGCCAGGGCCCGCGTTGGGAAGTTACTCGTTACAGATCGGCTCGCAATTTTCCCGATAGATCACGAGGCCGGCGTCACACGAGACGTCGCCCCATTCGCTGTAGGAACCGTCGCATTCGTAGATCTCTTCGCCGACGAGCGTCCAGTCGTAGTAATTCTCGATCGGCGGAGAAATGATGTAGGGGTTCGACCCGCAGAAAATGCTTCCGTCAGTCTTCGAGACCCAGGCCCAATGCTCGACGACGCGGCGCTTGGGAGTGAAGCAAGCAGCTTCGGCCTTCAGAGAACCAAAAGCCATGACGACGACGAACATAGCAATAGCAGTGACACGGAAACGGCTGTTCATTGGATGGGAGTCTCCTGTTGGATGGAATGGATTTGGGGCGGGAGCCCTGTGCGCGTGAGTTTACCGATGGGCGGATATAAGTCAAGCATGCACGACCGTGCCGCGAAACCCCTTCACCGACCCGTGATCCAAATCGTGATTGCGGCCAGGAGGGCCAGGGCGGACAGGACAATGCCCGCGGTCATTCCGAGCGGCCAATACGACCAGTCCACCACCGAGTGGCCGGCCGGCACTTCGACGGCGCGAAAGGCGTAATTCGCGACGAGGATCGGGACCGGCTTTCCGTTGATTTTCGCCGTCCAGCCGGGGTAATGGGCCTCCGACGCCGACAGCAGCGCGGGCGCGGGACTGGAGACGCGCAGGCGATAGGAATTCAAACGAAAGCGCTCCACCCGCACGCCGGCGTCCGCGCGAAATGCGGGGTCGGGTGGAAACGACGGACGCGTCTCCAGGAAAAGCTGACGTGCGGGCCGCTCATTGAGAGCGTGAAACGCGTCATCGCGGCTTTTGAGCGCGTAGTCGCGGGTGAGGAAATAGCGTGGCGCGGAGCGGCGCGCGATCACGAGCACGCCGGGATCGGCATAGAGCGAGCTGTAGCCGCGCTCCAGTGCCTGTGCGATCAGCGGCGACCGTGCGCCGTTGATGGCGATGCGGTCGACGGCAAAGGCGTCGAGCACTGACTCCGACGGCAGGACGGAGCACTCCCGCAATAGAGACTCTTCCGAAGAGCCGAAGTAGCGATGATGCAATTCGGTGTACGCACTCGAGTTGAACGGCACGAGCGAGTCCGTACTGCCGATCGAGTAGGGCGAATTCATATTCGCCGGGAGGGTGCCGAACGGCAGGACACGGCCGTAGGAATGATGGGCGATCAGCGCTCGCACATACCGCGGCGGATGGTCCCAGTAGTTCCAGCGCCGCTGGCGGATGAACACCGCGTTCGTAATTCCTTCGGCGGCGAGGAGCGCCACCATCGCCACGCCGAGCGCGCGCAGTGCAACAGGACGGTCCCGAAACAGGTGCGCCAGGATCAAGAGCAGCGACACGATCGCCAGAAACCCGGCGACGATGCGGAAATCGGCCAGCCATCGCCAGTACTGCGGCGACGCGGGCGCGCCTTCGCGAACAGAAATTCGCCACAAGAGCACGAGCGCCGCGCTGCCGCCGAGAATCGCGCCGATGGTGGAGACGATCCGCAGCCTCCGCTGCACCAGTTGATCGACGGCGATTCCGGCCGCGCACGCGAGCGCGAACCCGATCACCACCCCGCTGTAATGGGCAATGTGCAGCGAGCGCAAAACCGGCAGATTCCCCAGCCATTGAATCGGCGGCACGCCGACGATCTTCAGCAGAACCGCGGCGGCCACAATTTGGAATGGCAGAAGAATCGGCCGCGGGAAAACTCGACCGAACGCGGCGGCGGCGAGCAGGAGCGCCGAAATGCCGAGGTAATAGATATTGCCGTTCCCCGAATAGACCGCGGGATGCAGGTACTCCGCGGTGCCGGGCATCAACGTCGAGGAGAGAAGTTGAAAAACCACGCGCGGTTGAAGAACCGCGAGCCCCACGTGCTCATACTTTTGCCGCGTATAGGCAGCCCCTTGAATGACGGACAGCATCGGCAGGTAATAGAACGCGACGAATCCCAGCGCCAGCAGCACGGCCGTTGCCAGCCGCACAATGAGGACGCGTCGCGGCGCACCGCCGCCGTCGAAGACGATCATCAGCAGCGCATAAAGTCCCGTCAGTAAAACCGCGAATACGAGAAATGCCGGGAAGCTCGCCAACGCGATCACCGCGTAGACGATCGCCGCGACGACTGACCGCCGCCACGCCGGACGCTCCAATAGCCAGGCTGTCGTCGCCAGCAGGACGGGAAATCCAATGATCGTCTGCCCGAAAAACTGCGGCGCCGTCTGAATCATGGCTCCGGAAAACAGGAATGCGATTCCGCCGGCGCGGCTACCGAGGCACCCGACGCCGTGCTTGCGCAGGAACACGTACGTGAAAAATCCGCCCGTGAGCAGCAGCAGCAGCGAATACAGGTCCTTGAGCCAGGGAGGATTTCCCACGAGCGCAATGAGAAGCGAGGGCGGAAAAAAGAGTTGCGGAACCGCGCTGGCGGCCAGCGGCGTTCCGCCGCCAATATACGGATCCCACAATGGAAATTCGCCGCGCAGCACCGCGCGCTGGACGAGCTCCAGCGCCGGCTCGCCCTGCCACCACGAGCTGCCACAGTCGTGGAGATTGGCGAACGAGAACAGGTCCCGGATTTCGAAGTCTTTCTGCGGCCGCACACGCGGGCCGTAGTTTTCCGGCACGAAACTGGGCGACATCGAGTTGTAGTTGTTGCCGGGGATCAGCGTTTCGCCCTGAAACACGATATTGAAGAACGCCACCAGCAGCAGCGCAGCATAAAGCGCGGCCGTGCGAACGGCCTCCCCCGCGGGGATGGCGCGAACCAGCGAGCGTTCGGACATCATTGGACGTCGATGGGGATGATGAGACGTTGGGACCCGCGGCGGCTGAACCAGGCCACCAGCTCCTGCACGGCATCGAATTGTAATTCGTACGAGCCGGGCTTCGACGGCGCCGTCACGACGATGCCGATGCGCGCCGTCTGACCGGGCGGCAGCGACGCCGGCAAGTCATGCCGGAGGTCGAATCCCGGACAATCGCGCCCGCTTTGTGCGCACCAGCGGTGACTGAGCCGCACCGCGAATTGGCCACCCGTGTACTCCGGCGCGGAATTCGCCGCCGCCCACGCGCGATTGCCGGCGTTCGTAATCTCGATGGCCATCGGAAACGTGAGCCCCGGCGTCACGCGCGCCGGCACCATCGGCTCGTTCCAACGGATGTTCATCCCCTCGGCCGGCAACGCGATCGCCGCCGGATCCACCGCGGCCCGCTGCATCGCCGGCGGCGATTCGGCAGGCCGGCGACCGCATCCTCCAATCAACACGAGGAGGACGGCGCCAGCAAGAAAGGTCCGATTCAGGATGCGGCAGTATAAAGGGAACGCCGGCGTCCTCGCCGGCTGATCGGGCGCCGTCTCGGCGCCCGGCGGCGGGACGCCGCCGGATCAGCCGCCGGGACGGCGGCGTTCCGCGGCAATGCGCAGCAAACGCCACGCGCCGACGTAAATCTCCCGCGTCCCCAGCTTCGACTTGCCGCGCGTGCGGTCGTGAAACACGATCGGCGACTCCGCCATCGTGCAGCGCTTTCGATGCAAGCGGTACAGCAATTCGACGAGAAACGAATAGCCGGTCGACGTCACTTCCTCCAGCGAAATCCGGCTTAACGCTTCGCGGCGATATAAGCGAAATCCCGACGTCACATCGTGCGCGGGCATGCGCAGGAGCCACGACGCGAAACGATTCGCGAACCAGCTCAAGAGGATCCGGCCGAATCCCCAATTGATCGTCCCGCCGTCGCGGATGTAGCGCGATCCGACGACGACGTCGTGCGTCTCCGCGAGCGGCCGCATGGCCGGCAGATGCTCGGGTCGATGACTGAGATCCGCGTCCATCGTCCCGATCACATCGAAGCCATGATCGATCCCGTAGCGAAGACCCGCGA
>DATFHJ010000206.1:0-11991 GCA_035248585.1 Thermoanaerobaculia bacterium | reverse complement strand
GGACCCGATGAACCCGGCGCCGCCGGTGATGAGTATGCGCACGAGCGCGCGATTATAGACGCGCGCGCCAGAACGAAATGAGCTTTCGGTACGACTCGCGCTCGAGCAGGCCGATGGCGAGCGTCAGCGCGGCGCAGACGGCGAAGGCGACGGCGAAGCGGCCGTCCCACGAAATGACGATCGCGCCGGCGATCGTCGGCAGCACCGACGCCAGGATCCAGCCGCCGGACAACAGTCCCTCGCGGCGCAGCAGAATCTGAAACGTCACGAGGCTCGCGGCCATGGCGATCAGCGTCGCCCACGCGCAGCCCATCAGGCCGTAGCGCGGAATCAGCAGGAAGTTGAACAGCACGTTGAGCAAGGCCGCCGCGATCGCGGCGATCATCGAGATGTAGGTCTTCGAATACGTATTCGCCAGCGACGCCAGTCCCATGAGCACCGGGAACGCCAGCGTCGATGAGGCGAGCAGGATCCAGAGCGGATGCACGGTCGCGTCGAAATCCGCGTTGAAAAACACCGGAATCAAAAGTGCAGCGGCGGTGCTGAGAAGCGCGCAGAAAAAACCCCACGCCAGCGTGAGCGGCGGCGCAACGTTTTGAAAAAACCGCGACAGCAGCGATTCCTGTCCCGTCGATTTGAGACTGACGAACATCGACAGCAGGATCAGGTTCGCCAGCATCGGCAACTGCCCGGCGATGCCGTTGATCTGCGTCGCGATTGCGTAAATGCCGAGGGCTTTTTTCGAGAGATATTGGGTAATGAAGATGCCGTCGAGTTGATTGGTGGACAGCGCACCGATGATCGCGAACGGAATCAGCGGCAGGGAAAAGCGCAGCATCGTCCGAAATTGTCCGGCGTCGTAAAACGAGTCGAATCGCACGTAAGGCCGCAGCCGCACGAGGCCGACGATCGACGTCAGCACCGGCGCGGCGATGTAGCAGACCAGCGCGCTGACCCACGACAGCCGTCCCGACGCGTACAGCGCCGCGGCCGCGGCGAACGTCAGGCCGCGCTCGACGGCGAGGAGGAGTCCCTGCAGCCGCATCAGCTTCGCGCCCTGCAGCGCGTGCTGGATGTGCATCCAGACGGAGCTGGTCACGAGGTGCAGCGCCACCATCCACCACGCCTCCCGCGGAATCTCGAGCGCCTTCCCCATCGGCCCCAGCCAGGCGAACGCGGTAACAAGCAGCAGGAGGAGGTTGGGGAGGAAGATCAGCGACCGCGTCCAGAACGACTTCGTAATCGCGCCGCTGGCAACGAACTCTTCGACGCCGAAGCGCTGCAGCGACGTCGCCGACCAATGCAGAAAGATCTGCATGATCTGCGACGCGAGGACGACGGCAACGACGGCGCCGTAGCCGGTCGCGCCGAGGCGGCGCGTGATCAGCCAGACCGTGGCGAAGGAGAGGAGCGAGCTGGCGACCTGGAAGACCACGAGCCAGGCGTAGTTCGCGGGCGCATTGCGGATGTCCCACGTGGAGGATTGCCGGTCCGTCATACCGGCGACGCCACGGCGACGATCGACGCGCCGCGGATTTCCTGCTCGACCACGCGCCAGCCGTTGCGCTCGAACTGTTTGCGCAGCACGTTCGGCGTGTACTCGCGGACGTGATCGGCGTCCGAATAAAACTGCGTGCCGATCGCCGCGCGCACGGAGTTGAGCGCGTCGGCTTCGAAGTTCGGCACCTCGACGATCACCTTCGACGCCTGCGCGCGCAGGAGGCGGAGAAACGCATCGGGATCGTCGATGTGCTCGAGGACGTGCACGAGCAGGACGACGTCGAAATGCCGGCTGGCGAGAATCTCGCGCGCGTCGCCGCAGTGGTACTGGACGTTGTCCGGAACGCCGGCGGCGCGGGCGCGCTCGAGGTTCTCGGGGGAGAGATCGACGCCGACGATCGTGCCGCCGTATTGCGCGGCCATGCGCGTCAGGCGCCCGCCGCCGCAGCCGAGGTCGAGGACGGCGGCGCCGGGCGCAATCGTGCGCGCCAGGAGCTCTTCGGTCACGCCGCGTGTCGACGTATCGAACAGCGGTCCGATGCGCTCGGAGCTGATCTCGTACGCGAGGCGCGACGCGACCCACGACGTGTTCAGGAGAAACCGCAGCAGCACGCGCTCGAGACCGATCGCGCGCGCGAGGCGTGTTAGGCGGAACGCGAGCGAGACCGCCGCGGACCGCGGCTTGCGCCGCGGCATCGACAGATCTTCCTCGCTGAGGCTCGTCGTGGGACGATACGGAATCCGCACCGTTGGGATATATCACGACACTCAATGACTCTCTCTCCCGCTGAGCGCGCCCTTCTCGAGCCTAACTCGCCGCAATGGGGCGAGCATCGCAGCCGCTACCATCACGCCGCGCCGCACGTCGCCGGCAAGCTCGTGCTCGACGTCGCCTGCGGCACGGGCTTCGGCGCGGCGATTCTGCTCGCGAGCGGCGCGCGCGGCGTGACCGGCTTCGATCTCGCCTGGGACGCGCTGCGCGAGACCACGAGCACTCCCCGCGCGCTCTTCTGTTTCGGCGATGGGACGCGCCTCCCGGTCGCCGATCAAACGTTCGACGTCGTGACGTCCTTCGAGACCGTCGAGCACATCCCGCGTTATGACGACTTTTTATCCGAGCTCCATCGCGTGTTGAAGCCGGGCGGCGTGCTGATCATGTCGACGCCGAACGCGATCCACACGCAGCCCATCAACGGAGTACCGCGCAATCCGTATCACGTGAAGGAGTTCACGCCGGACGAGTTTCACGAGTTGCTCGCCGCGCACTTCTCGCGCGTCGAAGTGCAGGGCCAGCGTCCGTCCGCGGCCCACCGCCCGTGCCCGTATTGGGAAGGCAACGCGCCGCAGCCGGGGCTGCGCATGAAGCTCAAAGCGGCGCTGTGGAAAGCGGCGGCGCGTCTCCCGCGCAACGCGCGAGAGCGGCTGTGGCATGGACTGCGCGGCGTCTCGTTTTATCCGGGAGAGCGCGACTTCGTGTTCGAGACGGACGACGTCGATCGCGCGCACGTGCTGGTCGGCGTCTGCGAGCGATGACCCTCGTCAGCGTCATCATCCCGGTCTACAACGGCGCGCGGTTCGTGCGCGAGGCGATCGACAGCGCGCTCGCTCAGACCATGACCGACCGCGAGATCATCGTCGTCGACGACGGCTCGACCGATGAAACGCCCGACATCCTCGCCTCGTACGGCGCGCGCATTCGCGTCCATCGCCAGGCGAATGCGGGCGTGGCCAGCGCGCGTAATGCCGGCGCCGCGATCGCGAGCGGCCGCTTTCTCGCGTTTCTTGATGCGGACGACGTCTGGCTGCCGCAGAAGCTCGCGTGCCAGCTGCCGCTGCTGGACGACGAAGACGTGGCGCTCGTGTACTCGGGAATCCGCCGCGTCGATGCGGCGCTGCGTCCGCTCGGAGACGTCGAGCCGGCGTCGCCGGACGACGCGCTCGTCAACACGCTCTGCGCCCAGCCGCCGCTCGTGCCGCTCACGATGACGGGCGTCGTTCGCCGCTCGGTGTTCCAGCAGCTCGGCGGATTCGATGAGCGCCTGTCGACGAGCGCCGACGGCGATTTCATCTGCCGGCTCGCGCTTCGGCATCGCGTCGACCGCGTCGCCGAGCCGCTGGCGCTCTATCGCCAGCACGATCAGCAGATGCATCTCAACCTGAAGGCGATGGAGCACGACATGCGGCTGCTGTACGAGAAGTTCTTCGCCGATCCTGGCGCGCGTCCCTTTCGCCGGTGGCGGCGGCGAGGGATGGCGAATGTGTATTACGCGCTGGCCGGGGGCTATGCACATAACCGGTCCATTGGACAGACGCTCCGCTGCGGCGTCGCCGCGTTGTGGTTCAGCCCGGCCCGCGTCCTGCAGCTGCTCCTGAGAAAGCGCTGAATGCAGCAACGCCTTCTCAATCTGCTGGCCTGCCCCGATTGTCGCGCGCGCGTGGAGCGCGATCGCGACCGCCTGATTTGCACCACGTGCAAAAGAGAGTTCGAGATCCGGAACGGCATCCCCCGCCTCCTCCCCCGCGAAATGCAGGATCGGGCAAGGGAGGAGCGGTCGGCGGAGCACTTCACCGCCGAGTTCACGGTCGGCGCGAAAGGCGACGCCGACATCGACCGGCCGGAATTGCTCGACTACTACTTCTTCTCGCGTACCGGTCTCGATCCGAAGGTGTACGAAGTCTTCGGCACTGACGATCACTATCCCGTCGAGGTCCAAGCGCCGTACACGCCCGACACGCGCGAGCTGCAAAACAAAATCGTCCTCGACGCCGGCTGCGGCCCGGCGCGATTCACTCCCGTCGCCGCGCGCGCGGCTTCCTACGTCGTCGGCCTGGACCTCGGCGATCACGTCGAGCGCGCGGCGGCGCGCTGCCGCCACCTCGACAACGTCGACTTCGTCCAGGGCTCCGTGCTCGCGCCGCCGTTTCTCCCCGAGGCGTTCGATCTCGTCTACAGCATCGGCGTTTTGCATCACACGCCTGACCCGCGCGGCGGCACGCTGCGGCTCTCCGAGCTCGTGAAACCCAACGGCGCGTTCGCACTGTGGGTCTATCCGCCGGAGTATTGGGGCGGCGCATTACGCGCGCCGGTCTCGCGCGCGTTTCATCGCTGGTTCCGGCGATTACAGCCGCGAACAAAAGAACGGGTCGCGCGGCGCGTGTTGATGCCGTTAGGCCGAATGCAGGCGCGTTTGGCAAAACGGCGCTGGTCGAAGCTGCTCGGCGCGCCGCTGTTTCTATTGCCGGTGCCGCGGCATCCGGGCGAGCACGTCATGCTGGCGACGATTCTCGACTATTACGGCCCGCCGTATATTGCGACCTACGCGTACGACGAAGTGCGGGAGTGGTTATCGGAAGCGGGATTTCGTGATCTAACAAAAGTGCCGGTGCCGACGGCGTGGCTTGCACGAGACCGCGGAGGCGAGCGCGGCCGCTGATCAAGATTGCGCGGGACGCAAACACCACGTACAGTGTCGCCACCACATTCATTCAATCATTCCATGCTCATCGCGATCCTTCAGCTGTTGCTGCTGCCGTTCGCGGGATATGCGCTCTTCCGGATCTGGCGTCGTGTGAGCTCTACCGGCAAGGGCGTGGCTCTCGTCGTGACGGGCGGCTTTCTCATCCGCGCATTCCTCGGGCAGCTGCTCTTCTGGCTGTCGTACCTGCCGGTGCGCTTTCCGCCCGGCGCCGAAGACGACAACGGGATGTGGTTTTACGCGTGGGACGGGCGCGCGTACTTTCTCGCCGCGTCCGACGCCAGCCATCAGGGATGGTCGGCGATTCTGCACTACCCGAGTGACGCCGCGGCGGCGTTTTACGTGAAGATCCTGGCGACGTTCGTGGCGCTGTTCGGCAGCGTGGCCACGGTCGGGCTGCTGCTCAACCTCTTCGCCTACCTCGGCACGTGCGCGGCGATGCTTTCGCTCTTTCCGCGCGACTCGCGCACCACCACCTTCGCCCTCGCGGCGCTGAGCTTCTACCCGTCGGTGATTCTCTGGTCGCTGCAGCCGCTGAAGGACGTGTTCTTCCTCGCGCTCGTCGCCGCGTTCGTGGCGCTCGCGTTCGCGTGGCAGCAGCTCTGGAAGCAGACCGGCGACCGCTATCGGCTCCTTCGAGGCCTCGCCATCTTCGCCGGCGTGGTCGTGCTGCTGTACGGCATCGCCGGGATCCGCTGGTATTTCGCCGCGGTGTTTCTCGCCAGCGCGATTCCGTTCCTGCTCTTTGCGACCGTCCGGGCGCGCTCGTGGATGGCCGCGCTGGCGTCGGTCGCGCTCTTCGCCGGCAGCGTGTGGGCGTTTTACGCGGGCGGCGGCGCGTACATCCCGGACTTTTTGCTCGCGCTCGTGAAATCGAAGAAGCCGGCCATGGCGGCGAAAGCGCTGCCCCGCACATTGATCGCGGGCGCCGTCGACATCCGCAGCGGTTTCCGCAACAGCCACGGCAACACCGACATCGTCGAACCGCCGAAGCCCGTGGAGAAGAAACCGGTGGAGGCGAAGCCGGTACAGCCGAAGCCCGCGGCGACAGTTGCCGCGAAACCGCGAAAGCAGAAACCGGCGCCGAAGCCGGTGATCGCGACGACGACGGAGCCAATGGTTGCCGTCGCGGACACGGCACCGACGACCACGCAGCCGCCAGCCGTCGAAACCGCGGCGACAGCGACAACGGCGGTCGCGGAGACGGCCACCACCGCACCGGAACCCGTCGCGGTCGCAACGACCACCACGACCGAGCCTCTCCAGACAGCAACGATCGCGGAACCGGCGTCCCCGGTCCAGGAACCTCCGGTGCAGATAGCGGAAGCCGCGCCCCCGAAACCGGCGCCCGTGAAGAAACCGAAGAAGCGCGCGCCTGCAGTGGCCGCGGTGCCGCCGCAGACGGCGACCACGGCGCCCGCGCCGGAGCCCGTCGCGCAGACGGCGACCACCACACCCGCACCCGCGCCAACACCGGCACCTGTCACCACGTCCGCGCAGGCCGGCGATGGCGGCGCGCTCTCTGCCGGCGAAAAGGGCGGATCGCTCGCGCTGCCGTTGAAGCAGACCCTCGTCGGGATGTCGGCCATGATCCTGCCGCGCTTCGTCGGCGAGGGCCTCGGCCTGTACCGCATCGGCAGCAACAGCCGCATGTTCCTCTTCGCGGAGCTCGACACGCTGTACTTCGACGCCGTGCTCGCGTTCGCGCTCATCGCGCTCTTCCGCAGCCTCCGCCGCGGCGGCTGGCGCAGCCCAGCGCTCTTGCTGGTGGTCATCGCCACCGGCGCGATCGCCGGCATGCTCGCCTACACGATCACGAACTTCGGAACGCTCTTCCGCCACCGCGGCATGGTGTTCATCGGATTGGTGATGATTCCGCTCATCGTCGCCGGCGAGATCGCCCGCCGCAACTCCGCCCCCGCCGACGGAGCCGCGGAGAGCGCCGATTGACCTCGAACGCCGCCGCTGCGCGGCTTCGCGGTGTCTGCATCCTCGCTACCGACATCGACGGCGGCACCGGCGGCGTACAAATCCAGTCCCGCCGCCTCGCCTCCGGCCTCGGCGAGCTCGGCATCCCCACATTCATCATCTCCCGCAACTACTGGCGCCGCCCGCGCCGCGAGCAACTGGGCTCCACGCTCATCCTCCGCTCGCCGGTCCTCCGCCGCTCGTCCACGATCCTGAATTCGCTGTTCTATCTCCTCTTCGCAGTAGCATGGCTGATCCGACTGCGAAACCAATACTCGGTCATTCAGTGCCAGCAGATGTTCGGCAGCGCGATGGCGGGCCTGATTGCGAAGCGGCTGCTGCGCAAGCCGGTGGTCGTGCGTGTGACCTCGACCGGCGAGCTGGGTGAGGTGGCGAGCCTGCGCGCGATCCGCGGCTCGGAGACGCGCCGCAAACAACTGCTGTCCGTCGACCGCTGGGTCGCGCTGACGCAGCTGATGAAGGATGAGATCGCGTCGATCGGCGTGGCCCGCGAGCGCGTTGCCGTCATCCCGAACTCCGCGGAGATTCTTCCGCGGCCGTGGTCGGAGCCGGGGGGGCACACCGCGCTTTACAGCGGGCGCCTCAGCAGCGAGAAGGGACTGGACACGCTGCTCGATGCCTGGAAGCTCGTCATCGCCCGGATTCCGGATGCACGGTTGCTGATCGTCGGCGCCGGCGGCGCATTCCGCAACGTCGAGCCGCAGCTTCGCGAGCAATGCACGCGCCTCGGCCTCGATGCTTCCGTCGAATTCCGCGGCCACGTGGACAACGTGGCCGATTACCTGCGCGCCTGCGACGTTTTCGTGTTGCCGACGCGCACCGAAGGGATGTCGAACTCGCTCGTCGAGGCGATGGCGGCCGGGGTCCCCATCGTCACCTCCGACATCCCGTCGCACGCCGGTGTGATCGATCACAACAGCGAGGCGCTGCTCGTGAAACCCGATGACGCGCCGGCGCTGGCACAGTCGCTGCTCGCCGTGTTGCAGGATCGCACGCTTGCGCAACGTCTGGCACGAGCGGCGCGAGCGCGTGCGGAGCGCGAGCTTTCGCCGCGCGACATGATCCGCCGTTATCTCGATCTCTACGCGCAGGCACTGGACGGCCGGTGATTCGAATCCTCAACGTCGCCAGCAGCCCGCACGCCATCGGCGGCGTGGAGTACCTGCTCGTGCGCACCGCGGCGGAGCTCGATCCGAAACGATTCGACGTCCGCTACTGCAACCTCTTCTTCGACGAGAGCACGCTCGTCTCCGCGCTGCGCGAGCGCGGCGCCGAGGTCACGGCCATCGGCGGCAGCGGCGTCCTGCAGGTGCCGCGGATTTTCTTCGCGCTGAAAAGCGAGATCGCGCGCGGCGAGTACGACATCGTGCACACGCACATGCTGCACGCCACGATCCTCGGCCAGGGCGCCGCCGCGGCGGCGCGCGCGCCGGTGCGCATCGTGACTCGCCATTACACCGATGGGCACCTGAGCCGCGCGCGCCGCACCGCCGATCGCATCGCCACGCGCAGCGCGACGATCGTGATCGCGGTCTCGCAGGCGGTGCGGCAGAACCTGCTCGACGCCGGTGTGGCTGACCGGCGGATTCGCGTCATTCACAACGGCGTCGATCTCGCCGCGCTCGACGCCGCAACGGTCGACGGAACGCTTCCGTGGCCCGAGGAGTGGCGGGATGCGCTGCTCATCGCCTGCACCGGAAACTTCATCGCCTACAAAGGCCATCGCGTTCTGTTGCACGCCTTTCAGCAGATCGTGCGCAATCGCCCCGACGCGCGGCTCGTGCTCATCGGCGAGGGTCCGGAGCGCGAGGCGCTGCAGCAGCTTGCGAACACGCTCGGCATTGCGCAGTACGTCGTGATGCCGGGCTCGCGGGAAGACGTGCCGGCGCTGCTGCGCCACTGCCGCCTCTACGTGCAGCCGTCGCTCGTCGAGTCGTTCGGGATCGCGGCGGCGGAGGCGATGGCCTCGCGGCTGCCCGTCGTGGCGGCGCGCGTCGGCGGCTTGCCGGAGCTCGTCGATGATCAAAGCGGCGTCCTCGTGCCGCCTGGCGACGCCGATGCGCTGGCGAAGGCGGTGCTCGCGCTCGCGGCGGATCCTTCGCGCGCGTGCGAGCTGGGAAACGCGGGACGCGCGCGCGTGGAGTCGGAGTTCACGCTGCAGCGCCACGTCGCGCGCACCGCGGCCGTTTACGAAGAGGCGGTCAGCTCGCGATAGAGACGGCGGATGTCGCCGATCAGGCGCTCCTTCGAATAGTTGGCGCGCGCGAAGACCCGCCCCCGCTCGCCGAAGCGCTGCCGCAGCGCGGCGTCGTCGAGCAGGCGGCGCAGGCCGGCGGCGAACCCGATCTCGTCATTCGACGCCGCGGTGATGCCGCGCTCGCGGATGTCGAAGCCGTCGTGCGTCTCTTCGACCGCGCCGAGGAGATCGACCACGCCGCCGACGGCCGTGCTGATCACCGGAATCCCGTTCGCTATCGCCTCGATCAGCGTCAGCGGCGTCCCCTCGTTCAGCGACGTCAGCGCGGCGATGTCGATCGCGCCGTAGATCTCGCGCGCCGGCCGCGTGCCCGCGAATTCCACGTGCGTCCCGCGCGCCTCCAACGCCGCCCGATCCGCGCCGTCGCCGTACACGACAAACCGCGCGTCCTCGAACCGCGCCGCCACGCGAAGAAAGAGCTCGTGATTCTTTACAGCCGTCAGGCGCCCGATGATGGCAACCGTCGGAGTAGTGCGCGCCTCCGGCGCGCCCTGCACCCCATCCAAATCCAACCCCAACGGCACGATCCGAAACTGCTCGCGCTTCCCAATCCCAAACCTCTCATGAATCTCCCGCCGCTGCTGCTCGGAGAGCACCACGATCGCATCTGTTGCAAGCCGCGCGAGCACCTTCTCGATCAACAGAAACACACGCGTCTTCAACGCCCCGTAATAGCTATGAAACACATGCCCATGAAACGTGTGCACGAACGTCACACGCGCGCGCGGTGTGAGCACGCGATAGAGAAAGCCGGCCGCGCGTCCGGCGGCGCCGGCCTTCGCGGTGTGCGTGTGCACGACGTCCGGGCGGTAGCGGCGGAAAAAGCGGAACAGCTTCCAGATCGTCACGACGTCGCGCGGCGAGATCTCGCGGCTCATCTCGGGAATCACCACCGGCCGCACGCCGTGCGCGGCCGCGAAGGCGCTCATGTCGTCCTCGCCCGGCGGCACGATGCCGGTGATCAGCACCGACTCGAACTCCTCATCCTGCAGCGCTTCCGTCAGCCAGACCACGTGCTGCGCGGGGCCGCCGACGTTCAGCCGCGCGATGATGCGCGCGACGCGAAGAGGACCTGGCCTGCTCACGATGCGGGCCGCAGCCGTTTCACGACTTCGCGCTTGATCTGATCCGCCTCGATCTGTTCGAGGATCAGCGAGTTGAAGCGCGCCGCGATGACGTAGCTCTCCACCGCCTCGTCGACGCGTCCCAGCTCGAACAGCGTATTGCCGATGGCCGCGTAGATCTCCGGGCGCTGATCGACGGCCAGCGCGCGCCGCAAGAGCGCGATCGACTCCTCTTTCCGCCCCAGCGCGTACTCGTTCTCCGCCTGGAGCGTGTAGACGTACGCATTCGTGCGGCACGGCCCTTCGAGGCGCCGCAGGTCCGCGAGATTCGCGCGGATCAGCAGCGCCTGCCGGTAGCTGTTCACGGTCTCGGTCGCCACGCGCGTCCGCCCGCGCATGTTGTTCAGCGCCTGGTTGCACTCCACCGGCGGAACGACCCAGGCGATGAGGCCCCACACGCAAAGCGCGGCCACAGGAATCAGCGCGAGCGCACCCTTCACGTGCGGCTCCAGCCGGCGATCAAAGCGGCGACAGTGATCAGGAGGTGCCGCGTCGACGCGATCTGCAGCGGAAAGAACGCCAGCGCCATCATCGCCACCGTGATCACGAGCGGCAACGCGAGCCGTGCCGCGAGGCGGGCCTGTTCATTCGCGTCCTCGCTTCGACGCGCGCGCATCGCGACGACGACGCACGCCGCGACGAATAACGCGTATCCCGGCAAACCCGTCTCCGCGAGGAGCTGCAGGTGATCGTTGTGCACCTCGGCGAAATTCACGCCGGCGCTGCCCATGATCGACTCCGGATACGTCTGCACGAGGCGGATGCGATAGGAGAGATAGAAAAACTTGTACGCGCCGGGGCCGACGCCGAGGAGCGGATGATCGGCGAACATCGCCGCGGCGGCGGTGAATGCGGGCAAGCGGTCGGAGAGGACGACGTTCCAGTGGCCCTCGGCGACGTACTCCGGCAGATGCGCGAGACGCGACACCACGCCGAGGTTCACGAACCAGGCGACGATCAGCGTGACGAGCAGCACGGCCGCGACGCCGAGGGCGAGCTTGCGCGAGCGACGCAGCGCGATGAACACCGCGGTGATCGCCAGCGCCAGGATCGCCGTGCGCGTCTGCGAGACCAGCACGCCCGCGAGCGCGATCACGCCTCCGAACAGAGCCAGCGCGCGCAGGCGCCCGGCGAGAGACCGGCTCGCCGCGAAGAGGACCACCGTGCAGAGCGCGAGATAGCCGCCGACGTCGTTCGGGTTGCCGATCAGCGCCGTGGCCGTGAGATGCGCCGGCAGCAGTTGTTGCTGGGAGAATTCGAACGGGTTCCAGATGCCGTATTCCTGCAGCGTCGCCAGCGACACATTGACCAGCGCCGTCGCCACGAGCACGAGCAGCGCGGCCATCGGAAACCGCGGCGCGATGTACCAGACGGCGGTGAAGAGCAGCAGCGAGCAGACGATCGTGGCGAAGGCCTCGAAGCTCACCATGCGATTTCCCGACGCGGCGGTCGAGATCGCGCTCCAGAGCAAGACGCCGGCGAGGATGATGACGACCGCGCGATCGCGCAGCATCGCGCGCAGCCGCTCCGTGCCGCCGAAGGCCACCGCCGCCGCGACGCCGAAGGCCATCAGCAGCGCCTGCGCGCGAAAGACCGCTTCCTTCGCCGTGCGGAACATCTCCAGGCCGGGCGTGAAGGCAAACGC